>CAMBRH010000005.1 GCA_945870115.1 Chitinophaga pinensis
AAGGAGATAAAGATAGTTTAAGTGATAATGAAATTAATGATTTACTTCAAAAACATTTTGGATAAGAAAATAAGCATTTTAATACCTACAATTCAATATTCGAATAAATCTCATTTGCTTTTTTAAATTATATTTAGTAAATTAGCAATAAATTGACACTTAAAACTATAGTCATGGAAACTCAAACTACTACTTGGACATTTCGCGAATTTAAAGCTTATTTATTTTTATATGCTGCAAATTCAAAACATTTTGAAACTCAAGAAGAAAAAAATAAAATTCATTCTTTTGTTCACAATCATTCGTACCGTCAAATTCACAGAGAAATTGAGCAAGACAATGATTATCAAAGTATTCAAAAAATATTATCATATATTGAAAAAGAAAAGCTGAAACAAACAGATCTAGATAAACTTTTAGCAGAAATCAGGGAGCTAATAAATGTAAATTACAAGCCAGATTTGTTAGAAGAAAATATGTTTTTAGCCTTGAAGCATCTTTTGCATAAATCAAATTAAATATTATTTCAGAATATATTTATCTTTACAGATATTTTCTGTTTACATGTTTCCGAACTTAAATCTTCCAAAAGCAAATTTGAAATTATCTAAAAAAGATAATAAAATTTATGTTTGGTGTATTTCAAGGAAAAAAAAATTGGTTTTAACTCCTGAAGAATGGGTGCGTCAACATCTAATTCATTATTTGGTAGAATTTAAAAAAATTCCTCTTTCATTAATTGCTTCTGAAATTGAAATAACAGCAAACAAGCAAAAAAGAAGGTGTGATTTAGTTATTTATAACTTAGAAAAAATGCCACAAATTTTAATTGAATGTAAGGCTCCCGAAATAAAATTGAATCAAAAGGTTGTCCAACAAATCATTCATTACAACAATCAACTCAAAGTGCCAGTTATTGCCATTTCAAATGGAATTCAACATGAAATCATTGAAGTAAATTATGAAACGGGTGAATTTAAAAAATTAGAGGACTTTTTTAAGTTAAATTCATAGATTTCAAATAAAGGAATTTGTAATTGTTTTTTTTTGGATTGAGGTAAACTTAATTTACAAATTTAAAAGTTAACTCCTCGTTATATGCAAAAGTTTTATTTGACAGAGTTTTAAAAGTATTTTTTAAATTAGATTTATGTTTTTTTTAATCTGTCGTTTCACAAACATTGGAAAGTAAAAAAGTCAATCTATTGATGAACAAAAGATTGACTTATTAATTTGTGCCCACGACTGGATTCGAACCAGCACACCACTGAAGGCACCAGCCCCTCAAGCTGGCATGTCTACCGTTTCACCACGTGGGCAAAAAAAATCCTTTAAACTTAAAGCTTAAAGGATCTTTTTTTAAATTTTTCCAATCAAATTTCTTGAGATAACGATTTTTTGAATTTCAGATGTTCCTTCATAAATTTGAGTGATTTTTGCATCACGCATCAAACGTTCAACATGGTATTCCTTCACGAAACCATAACCTCCATGAATTTGAACAGCTTCCACAGTTGTATCCATTGCAACTTTAGATGCAAATAATTTTGCCATTGCTCCTGATTGATCGTAGTTTCTTCCTTGGTCTTTGTCGTCAGCTGCTCTCCAAACAAGTAAACGTGCAGCATCGATTTCTGTCGCCATATCAGCTAATTTGAATGCAATTGCTTGATGTTTACAAATTTCCTTACCGAAAGCTTTTCTTTCTTTAGAATATGCTAACGCTAATTCCAATGCTCCAGATGCAATTCCTAAAGCTTGAGATGCAATTCCAATTCTTCCTCCAGAAAGTGTTTTCATTGCGAATGTAAAACCAAATCCATCTTCACCAATTCTATTTTCTTTTGGAACTTTTACGTCATTAAACAATAAAGTATGTGTATCACTTCCTCTGATTCCTAATTTATCCTCTTTTCCACCAACTATAAATCCTTCCATTCCTTTTTCAATAATGAAAGCATTGATTCCTTTGTGACCAGCTTCAACATTTGTTTGTGCAATCACTAAATAAACAGAAGCAGTTGAACCATTTGTAATCCAGTTTTTTGTTCCATTCATCAAATAATGGTCGCCCATATCGATTGCAGTTGTTCTTTGTGAAGTTGCATCAGATCCTGCTTCCGGTTCAGAAAGACAAAAAGCACCAATTTTTTCACCAGTTGCTAGTGGAACTAAATATTTTAATTTTTGTTCTTCGTTTGCGAATTTTTCTAAACCCCAACAAACTAAAGAATTATTAACTGACATACAAACTGAAGTAGAAGCGTCAACCTTCGAAATTTCTTCCATCGCAAGTGCATATGAAAGCGTATCCATACCGCCACCGCCGTATTTAGGATCTACCATCATTCCCATAAAACCAAGTTCTCCAAGTTGTTTTACTTCTTCATGCGGAAATCTTTGATCACGGTCTCTTTCAATTACTCCTGGTTTTAAAACGTTTTGTGCAAAATCCCTTGCAGCATCTCTTACAGCTATCTGTTCTTCAGTTAAATCAAAATTCATCTTTGTATTTTTTAGTTTTCACAATAATAAGTTGCAAATTTAAACTTATTATTTTATTTTTATGCTTTAAACACAGAATTAATACTTTTGTTTATGAAATCTTATCAACTTATTGGATTAATGTCTGGGACATCTCTTGATGGTTTAGATATCGTTTGCTGTAAATTTGAATTTATTGCAGATAAATGGGATTTTGAGTTGGAGAAATTCGAAACGATTTCATATAGCAAAGAATTAGTTGAAAAAATAAAAAGTGCAACTTCATTGAGTTCTTTTAACCTATTTCTGTTGGACAAAGAATTAGGTGAAATTTATGCAAAAAGTGTCAATGATTTCATCGAAAAGAATAAAATTGACAAGAGTAAAATTGATGCAATCGCTTCGCATGGTCAAACTATTTTTCATCAGCCAGATAAAGGAATTACGGTTCAAATTGGATGTGGCGTAACTTTAGCGTCAAAAACTGGACTGTCTGTAATTAATGATTTTCGAAAAAAAGATGTCATCTTTGGAGGACAAGGCGCACCTTTAGTTCCAATTGGTGATTTTTTGCTGTTTTCAGAGAAAGCTGATTCTTTTTTAAATATTGGTGGTTTTACAAATATTTCCTTTAAAAAAGATGGAAAAATTATCGCTTATGACATTTCTCCAGGAAATTTACCTCTAAATAAATTGGCAAATTCGAAAGGTTTGGATTACGACAAAAACGGTGAATTAGCTAAAAAAGGTGAGATTAATTTTTTCTTACTTGATTTGTTGAATGAATTAGATTTTTATAAGAATGAAGGTCCAAAATCACTTGGTACGGAATGGTTAGAACAAAATTTTTATCCATTAGTGAAATTTGATAAAGATATTGAGAATAATTTAAGAACCTTAATTGAACATATTTCTTATCAAATTGCTACTGTTTTGAATAAAGAAAATCTAAAATCGATATTAATTTCTGGAGGCGGTGCATTGAATGGCTTTTTAATAGAAAGATTGAAAAACTATTATAAAGGTGAAATAGTAATTCCGAAAAAAGAAATTATTGAATTTAAAGAGGCACTAATTTTTGCTTTTTTAGGGGTGTTATTTTTAGAAAATAAACCAAATTGTTTAAGCTCTGTTACTGGAGCGAGTAAAAACGTGGTAGGAGGAGTTTTGCATATTGCATAAAACAAAAAATGCTAAGTTGATAAACATTTAAGCTATTTATTTGTTTGCAATTTTGTGTAACTTTTATCAAAAAAATTAAATGAAAAAAAAAGTATTATTTATTCTTACTTCATTATTACTTTCTAGCGGGTTTTTTAGTCAAACAGGGACAATTATTGGAAATGTAAAAGATAAAAATACTCAAGAATTTATTTTTGGCGCTAAGGTATTTGTTGAAAATACAAATAATGGTCAAATTACAGATGATGCTGGTAACTACAAGTTTACTTTAAATCCTGGGACATATAATTTTAAAGTCACTGCTAGTGGATATGTTTCTCAAATTCAATACAATATTGTTATCAGTTCTGGAGGTGTGCAACAATTAAATTTTGAATTATCGAATACAGTTATAAGTATTGATGAAATAAAAGTTACTGACTCGAAAGCGACTAAAATAAATACAACAGATATGACGACTCCCTTGTCTGTTCAGCAACTTACATCAGAGGAAATTAAGTCAAATCCAGGAGGTGGTTTTGATGTTTCAAAGGTGGTGCAAACGCTTCCTGGTGTTGGTTCAACTGGAGGTGGAGCCCCTAGAAATGATATTATCGTGCGAGGTGGTGCACCAAATGAGAATGTTTATTATTTAGATGGTATTGAGATTCCAGTTTTAAATCATTTCCAAACACAAGGTTCTTCTGGAGGAGCTCAAGGAATTTTAAATGTTACTTTTATTGAGGATTTAAAATTGACTTCCTCAGCTTTTGATGCGCGCTATGACAATGCTTTGGCCTCGACTTTTGTCATTAAACAGAGACAAGGAAATACAGAGAAATTTAGTGGAAACATCCGAACAGGATTAACAGAAACGGCATTAACTTTAGAGGGTCCTCTAAGTAAATCTAAGAAAAATAGTTTTCTTTTGTCTTCACGTTTTTCTTATTTGGATTTACTTTTTAAATTGATTGATTTGCCAATTCGACCGCGTTATTCTGATTTTCAATACAAAGTGACGCATAAGTTTAACAACAAAACAACCTTTAATGCTATTGGAATTGGGGCAATAGATAAATTTAGTTTCGGTGCAACCAGAAATTCATCTCCAGAAAATGAATATTTTAGAAGGTCTTTGCCATTTATTGAGCAATGGAATTATACAACTGGCTTTTCAGCAAAACACCTTATTAGCAAAGGATTTATAAATTTTGCTTTGAGCAGAAATATGTTTAACAATGAAATTACGCGTTATGAGGATGCCAGAAATGATGAAAGTGAGTTTTTGAATCTAAAATTAGTTTCGCAAGAAATTGAAAATAAATTTCGTTTTGATGTAAATAAGTATGTGAATGGTTGGAAATATTCTGCTGGTTTAGTTGGTCAATATGTAAAATATAATACTAATTTCTATTCAAAAATAGCAAATCCAGTTTTTGATAGTAGCGGAAACCAACTTGTTCCAGCAATTGAATTAAATTCTAAAAGTGCAATTGAGTTTTTTAAATATGGCGCATTTATTCAAGTATCCAAAAAGTTTTTTAATGAAAAATTACTTATTTCTTCAGGATTAAGAAATGATATGAATACATTTACAAAAGATGGGAATAATTTGCTGAAAACAATATCACCTAGGCTATCTTTTGCTTATCAACTTTCAAAAAAGTTTGATGTATCAGCATCTATTGGTTCATACTATAAAACACCTAGTTACACAACACTTGGTTTTAGAGATCAGAGCAGTTTATTAGTAAATAAAAATTTAAAATACATCAACTCGATTCATTATGTATTAGGAACTCAATACCTACCAACTGAAAGTTTAAGAATTACACTTGAAGGCTTTTACAAAACCTATTCGAATTACCCTGTTTCAGTTAATAATGGTATCTCTTTAGGTAATCAAGGTTCAGAGTTTGGAGCTGTGGGAAATGAAGCAGCTACAAGCATAGGTAGTGGAGAAACTTATGGATTTGAATTATTCGTACAACAGAAATTAATCAAAAAAATATTTTATTTTGCTAGTTACTCTTATGTGCGCAGTTTTTACACTGGTTTAGATGGGAAGTCAATTGCTTCAGCTTGGGATAATCAACATTTGTTATCGGCAACTTTAGGCTACAAATTAAGAAAAAATTGGCAAATAGGAGTGAAGTATCGTTTGGCGGGAGGAACACCTTATACTCCTTTTAATTTGACGGCTTCTCAACAGAATTATGTTGTTACAGGGTCTGGAACCTTAGATTTTGATCAATTAAATCAAAATAGGCTTAATAGCTTTAGTCAAGTAGATTTACGAATTGATAAAATAGCAAATTTTAAAAAGTTTTCAATGACTTTCTTTATTGATATCCAGAATTTATTTGCCACAGCGCAACAAGGAACTCCTTATTATTCATTTAAAAGGAAAGACGATAATTCAGGATTTGAAACAACTGATGGTTTAGCCCTGCAAAGTGATGGCTCTAACGCAATTCCTTTGTTATTAGAAAATACTTCAAAAAATGTTACTCCAACTCTGGGGTTAATTTTTGAATTTTAATTTTTGTCAGATTTTTATTTAATAGTCACAAAATTATTGAAGTTTCACTTTTCAATTTATGTAATTCTAAAATTCTTGCTTTTTTCCCCCCTTGACGAATATTTTTTGCAGTTTCAGTATAATATTGATGTTTGTTTTCTAAGTAATTGATTTGGAAATCAATACACTCAATTTCAGTCATGAAAATATCGTAATTTTCCATTTCTTCCCGTAATTTTTTAGCAACATGATAATAATCCGCTCTGCCTAAATAATCATGGTCGGCATCGAGCATGATTTGTTGCAAAATAGTTGTTGGAGTTTTTACTCCTTTTGTAATTTCAATTATATCAGTAATAATTTTCAATTCTTGTTCATCAAAACCATAATAAGGCAAAAGATTTTTGGCCATTTTTATTGCATAATCTTCGTTGTCATTATACTGAACTAAAAAACCAGAATCATGGTAATAAACAGCTGTTCTTAAAAGCATAATTTCATGCTCTGAAACACCTTCTAATTTTGCAAAACGAATTGCAGCTTTTTCGACATTTAGAGTATGATTTAAATCGTGGTAAACAATTTCTTCTGGTAATTGAGATTTTAGTCTGTTTAAAATGTCTTTTTGCATGTGATCAAAATCACTACCGGGTAGCTCACATTTTTTAAGGAGTTCAGTATTGGCTATTTTTCCTTCACCATAAAGGCAATTCTCTAATTTCAAACGTTTGACGCAATGCATCTCAATTGAACCACCTCTTTTTTTAATTTCCACCTTTCCTGCTGATTCCAAATCAAAAAATGAATCAATTTGTTTTGCAACGGTATCAGTCACTAAAATATTATCTGGTTGGGCTGATTGCTCTGCTCTCGAGGCTATATTTACAGTGTCGCCCCAAACGTCAAAGCTATATTTTGTGGAGCCAATTACTCCTGCGACTAATGGACCTGAATGGATACCGATTCTGATTTCCCAATAATCTCGGTTTAAGGCTCTTGAAACATCTCTTTCATTTAACATGTAATCTCGCATTTCTAATGCAGCTAAACAAGTTCGAATTTCAGGGTGGTTTAAATTTTCAGTAACTCCAGCAATTGCCATGTATGAATCTCCAATTGTTTTAATTTTTTCAAGTTTATAACGACTGGTAATTTCATCGAATTTCGTGAAGTAAGATTCCAATTTTTTAAGCAATTTCATCGGATTAATTGATTTTGCTTTGTTTGAGAAATTAACAAAATCTGTAAAAATTACCACACCATTTTCAATTCTTTTTGGAGAAAATTTTCCAATACTGTTTAAATCTTCCAACACTTTTTCTGGGAAAATATTGGATAAAAGTTGTCTGATTCTTCCGTCTTTGTAGTAAAGTGATTTATAAATTTCGATTTTGGCTTTTACTAAATTTGGACTAAAAGGCAAAGTTAAAAAATCTATTGCTCCTTCATTTAAACCTTTAACAATATGTGTAGACGTGCTTGATTGTTCTGTTAATACAACTTTGTAAACATGTTTTAAATGTTCATTTTCTTTCATGTCAGAAAGCAATTGAACACCTTTAAATGCAGCTTTATCAATATTTACAATAACAATTCCAATTTCTTTCTGATTTAAAATCTGAAAAGCTTCAAAAATTGAATTAGCCAAAAGTACGTTATTACCAGCGCCATTTAAGATTTCTTTTAAACCCCGTTGATTTATTTGATTGTCATCGACTATTAGAATATTAATAAATCTTTCCATGTTTTTAAAATAACGTCTTAAAGGTAGAAATATTTTATTGATTAGTAATTTATTTTAAATAAAAAATGGCTGCCTACAATTTGTAAACAGCCATTCTTCTGAAAAAAGGAACTTTTAATATCCAGGATTTTGAACTAAGTTTGGATTTAGCACTAAATCTGACGTCGGTAAAGGAAATAAATTCAAGTGAGAAGAAACTGCTGTTCCAACGACACTTCCACCTTTAAAAGGCCAAACATAAGTTCCACTTGTGAATAAACCATAGCGAATTAAATCTGTTCTTCGTGTACATTCCCATTGTAATTCCTTACCTCTCTCATCCAAAATATCTTGAAGTGTAAGAGAAGCAAAATTAAACGCAGAATTTCCGTAAGCTCTTTCTCTAATTGCATTAAATCTTTGTAAGGCCAAACCAGTATTTCCTCCTCCACGAGTTACTGCCTCTGCGTACATTAAGTATGCATCTGCTAATCTGAACATTGGATAATCGGTATCTGAGTAACCATTTACATTTGAACCATTAGCTCCAGTTGACGTTATGTTTTTATATTTTGGCATTGCATATCCTTTTGAGAAAGATCCTAAAGCCGTCACCTCTTTCGTATGACCAGTTCTAAAAAATAAATAGCGAGAATCAAGCATACTATCAGGATATAAATTAACGTGATTTTCAGTTACTCTTAATCCATCCCAGCCGCCATTAACACCATAAGAGGAAGCTACCATTCCAGTTCCAATTGCTGCTCTGGTTAAAAATGTTGTACCTCCATAAGTTTGTGTATAAAGTCCATCATAAACAATTGGAAAAATAATTTCTGGTGAAGTATGATTATCTGCTAAAAATATTTCTTGGTAATTATCATCTAAACTAAAAGCACCCGAATTTATTACTAAATCAGAATAAGCTGCACAATCAGCATATCTTTGAGTTCCTGTATAAACTTCTGCATTTAAGTACATTTTTGCTAATAAAAATTGAGCTGCAGCAGAACTAGCTCTTCCATAAGGAACAGAATTTGGACTCATTAAAGTTGATTCAATTGCTTTTAATTCTGATTCGACATATACAAATAAATCAGCTCTTGTAATTCTCTCAGGAATAAAAGCACCTACTTTATCTTCTTCAGTCACAAAAGGTACATTTCCAAATAAATCAATTGCATGATAATAGCTAAGAGCTCTTAAAAAACGAGCTTCTTCTCTGTAAGTTTTAATTTTTGCTTGGTCGTCAGCTGAGAAACCTCTTTCTGCCATTTTTTCGTCACTTGCCTCACGAATAAATTCATTGCAAATCGTGATTTGATAATATATTCTAAAATACATCGATTTTACAAATGGATTTTCAGCAGACCATTGCATTTTGTTCATTTCAGGAATTCCACCGTCGTTCCAACCGCAAACTGCTCCATCAGTAGTCACATCTTGCATATTAAACATTAATCTCACGTACTGAGAAAATCCTTCGTCAATTCCTGAAATATCTGCATTTCCAGCAGGACCTTTAATTCCAGACATGGATAAACCTGCATACATTTTTGCTAAAACGTGAATGTAGTTTTCCGCATCCTCATAAACTACTTCAGAATTAAAGCCGTATTTTGGTTTTAAATTTAATTGTTTTTTACATGATTGGATTGTAAAAATAAAAGTACAAATCCCAAGTATTGCTGGTATAATTAATTTTGCTTTCATAATATTATTTTTAGAATTCAAATGTTAAGTTCAATGAAAAAATTCTTGGTCTTGGATAAATATTGTTATCAATTCCACCATTAATTTCTGGATCTAATCCTGAATATTTTGTAACAACAAATACATTTTGACAAACAAAATTAGCATTGAATGCCACTTTTTCTTTCAAGAATTTTAATTTCCCAAATTTATATCCAATATTGATGTAATCCATTCTTAGGAAGTTTGCTTTTTCAATAAAGTGATCACTTAAATATAGATTTGTAGATGTTTTTTGAAACTGATCTTCATTATATAAAGAACTTAAATTATTTAAAAATCCTTGAGTGCCATTAATTGCTGATAGAGGTGCATTGTTTGAACGTACATTGTTGTATATGCTACCACCAAGCTCACTTCTCATTGAAAAGCCTCCAAACCATTTTTTGTAACTAACATTCATGTTTAGACCTAAAAATACATTTGGAGCCACTTGTTTTGCATAATATCTGTCTTCGATATTGATAACTCCATCACGGTTTCTATCTTCAAATGCATCAATGTCTTTGTAAAGAACACCATTCGCATCTTTTTGTCCAACTTCGATTGCTTTCCCGTCAACATCATACTTTTGTTCATATACATAATATGAAAAAGTAGGATATCCAACTTGATGCACTTGAACTGTACTTCCAATTCCGCCAGAAATCCCTCCAATCAAAATCCCTGGAGAAGTTGTATCTTCAACTTGAGCCAATTTTAAGACTTCATTTTTATTGTAAGTTGCATTCAAACCTAAATCAACTTTAAGGTTTTTCTTTGCAATAATTCCAAAATTAGTACTAGCCTCAATTCCTTTGTTGTTCATACTTCCAACATTAGTTAGGATGTTGTTTGTGAAGTTTGTACCTGCTAAAACAGGAACAGTAGCTAATAAATCGATTGTTGTTTTAGAATAAACGTCAACAGAACCACTGATTCTATCTTTCAAAAATCCAAAGTCAAGACCTAAGTTGTAACTTTTAGTTTCCTCCCATTTTAGATTTGCATCATAACCGTCTGGTCTGAAAACTGAGTAATAAACTCCACCAAAAGCATATTGAGCAGTTGAAGTTCCAACTTGATAATTAGGAATATAAGAATAATCACCGATTCCATCTTGTTGTCCAGTTACACCATATCCTGCACGAACTTTCAAAAAAGTAAGTTTTTCATTTCCTTTTAAGAAATTTTCTCCAGAAACAATCCAAGCAGCAGAAAGTGCTGGAAAAAGGCCCCATCGTGTATCTGGACTGAAACGAGAAGAACCATCTCTTCTCAATGAACCTGTAACTACATATCTATCTTTGAAACTGTAAATTCCTCTACCATAAAAAGATAAAAGTGCATTTTGAGTAAAAAATGGATTTGGATCAGCAGGGTAAGTAACTGAATCTCCATCATAATTATAAGAAGGGAATGAAGGACTACTTGTTTTCCAATCTTGATATGAATATCCAAGTGTGAAATCATAACGGTGATTTTTTGCAGTTTCTCCATTTGAATAGTTGGCATAGGCTTCAATCAATTTATTTGCTTTTGTACTTCTGTAATTTGAAGAACTACCATCACTAAAGAATCCAGCAGCAGAAGTTGATAATGTTTTAGAATAACCAGAACCTTCAGATTGATCTGTTCCAACATTAATAACTGCTTTAACTTTTGGAAAGAACGGTAATTTATATGATAATTTTAAATTTCCAATGTAGCGATTAACATTACCTATATTCTCGCTTTGCATCAATAGTCCTAATGGATTTTTACCAGCTAAAGTAACTGGTTTTCCATTCGCTTGAAGCCATTCGTAATAACCACCATAAGTTTCATTACCTGACATAACATCTTGAGTTGGGTCAAAAGAATTTGCTCCACCAATCGCTCCAGTATTTGCGAAAAATGAATTCGTATGAACGTATTTTTGAATTACTTCTAATTCCAAGTGATTTTTTAAAAAGGTAGGATTTAAGTTTAATCCAACAGAATATCTGTCCATTCTATCTCTTTTCAATAGACCATTTTCTATTCTATTTCCAAAAGACAAGCGGTAAGGTAATTTTTTAATTCCACCAGTCACTGAAACGTTATTTTCATTGATAAATGCATTTCTATATATTTCTTTTTGCCAATCAGTATTTGCTGTTCCTAAATAATTAATTTGATTCGCTGTTCCTTTTTCAGTTACCAATGCTCTATATTCATCGCCATTCATAACATCAGCATATTTTGCAATGGTTGAAACAGAATTTTTAATATCCAATGTAACTTTCAATTTGTTAGCACCTCCAGCATCACCTTTTTTAGTTGTTACGATTATTACACCATTTGCACCTCTTGAACCATAAATGGCAGTTGCAGAGGCGTCTTTTAAAATTACGAATGATGCAATATCATTTGGATTTATTAGTGTCAAAGGATTTGAAGCTCCCGCGATTCCGCCGTTATCAACTGGTACTCCATCAATAACAATTAGTGGATCATTACTTGCATTTATTGATGTTCCACCACGTAAACGAATTGTACTTCCAGCTCCTGGAGAACCACCGTTTGAGTTGATTTTAACCCCTGCGACTTTTCCTTGAATTAACTGTTCTGGAGTTGAAACTGAACCTTGAACAAAGTTTTTTTCACCAATAACGGTTGCAGCACCGGTTAAATCTTTTGTTCTTGTTGTTCCATATCCGATAACAACTGCCTCATCTAATTGAAGTATGTCAGTTTTTAAAGTGATATCTTTAATAATTGTTTTGTTGTTTTTAAAAACAATTTTTTCTGTAACAGTTGCAAGACCAGTAAATCTAAAAGACACTGTAATTGCTGAATCTGAACTTGGAATATTGGAAATCTCATATTTCCCTAAATCATCAGTTAACGCTCCCTTGTTTTGTCCTTCAAGAACTATTTTTGCATTAAACAAGGGATTTCCTTCGGCATCTAAAATTGTACCTTTCAATGTATTTCCTTGACTAAAAGCAATCATTGCGAAAGAAAAGGATACAAAAAAAGCAGCAAATTTTTTACTAATTTTTATTTTCATAGAATTAATTTTATGTTAGTTTGCATAAATGTTATGACAAATATATAAAAAAAAACTTCACTATGTCATTTGGACACAAAGATTTTTTCACATTTGTTAACAAATAACAATTGAGGAGGAGAAAAAGTTGCTTTTCACTTAAAATTTAAGTTCAATTTCAGCATTTTGTATTCTTGAACTTGAAGATAAATCTAAACTGATTCTTAATTCCTTTTTATTCCTATCGTATATGTAATTCGTCGATTTTTTATCGTTATAGGTAACTTTTTTGGGCAAGTTATCAATATTGTGAAAAATTAAAGTTATTTCATTTGAACCTAGACAAAAATCAAGTTGTTGTATTTTAATTTCCAACTCATTTTTTTCAATATTACTTTTGAAATTGATGTGATTTTCAGATGATTTATTTGTACTTATGCCATCATCATAAAATAAGAGATATTCACTTTTTGAAGTTTTTTCATCATAATAAAAATGCACATCAAATTCTTTTAAGCTGTATTCTTCAGTAGTTTGAATTGTTTTTATCATTGGAATAAAAGCTCCTCCACGAACAAAAACTGGAATATTTTCGATGCTTAAATTTACGGACTCTGTTTTTCCACCTTCAAATTTTTGTCCTGAATAAAAATCAAACCAAGAATTGTTTTTTGGAAAATAAACTTCTCTTGTTTGTTGTCCTTTTTCAAAAACGGGTGCGATTAACAAATTATTTCCCCAGAAATATTGATTTTCACTGGTTAACAATTTCTCATTGTCTTCTTTTTCAAAAAACATCGGACGCATTAAAGGCAAACCTTTTGTTGAATTTTCGTAGGCCAAAGAATAATTGTAAGGCAATAATTGATAACGTAATTCGATTGCTTTTTTTACAATTCGTTTTGTTTCAGCATCTTTAAAAACAGGTTCTGAAGCAACATCTTCTTGCGCATGAGGTCTGAAAACTGGATTAAAAACCCCATATTGTAGCCAACGAATGTACAATTCTGGTTCGTCGTTATTGCCTGCAAAACCACCTAAATCTGAGTGCATGTAAGCCATTCCTTGCATTCCCATTTGAAGTGCAATTTCTGTTTGTGGGCGCAAACCACCCCAAGTTCTATTGACATCGCCTGACCAAGGAATCATGCCAAATTTCTGAGAACCAGAATATCCGGCACGCATCAAAATAAAAGGCCGTTCGTTTGGGAAATCACGTTTGTAACCATCAGAAATTAACCTTGCCCAATCGTGTCCATAAATATTATGAACTTCATTTGCTGTTCCATATTTATGAATTAAAGCTTCAGGATGAACTTCTGGTTCGCCCAAATCTCCCCAAAAACCAGCAACACCCATTTTCTTCAAATCCGAATAAACTTTCCAAAACCATTGATTTGCTTCAGGTTTATAAATATCAATTAAGCCTGTGTTTCCGAAATAAAAATCATATTTGAATGGATTTCCTAAATTATCTGTTGCTAAAATTTTCTTTTCGACTGCCTCTTTCCATTTACTGGAAGTTGTCAAAATAAATGGTTCTGTAATCAAAACCGTTTTAATTCCTTGAGCTTTTAAATCAGAAATCATTTTTTGTGGATCAGGAAAAGAATCTTTGTAAAATTCTAAATTTCCCATTGTTCCTTGAATTTCTTTTCCAAACCAATACAAATCCAAAATAATTGCATCAACAGGAATTGAATCACGCTTGAAAGCAGCAATCGTATTCATAACTTCTGCCTGCGAATGATAACCAAATCGACTCGAAAAATTACCAAAAACCCAACGTGGAGGTAGAGGTTGACGACCAGTTAATTTGGTGTAATTTTCAATTAAATCTTCCCACGAATCGCCAACAATTATTTGGTAAGTTTTTCTTCCTGAAGTTGTTTCGTATTTTAACGTATTGTCTTTTTTTGAATCTAAATCTAAAAAACCAGTGGATGCATTGTCAAAATGGATCATATATTTATTGGAAGAAATCACAATTGGCATAGTGAAATTCATTAATTCAGAGCGGTTTTCATAACCATAATGAGCACGATTGTAAAGTTGTAAACGATTTCCACGACGATTCATGCCCAAAGCCCTGGCGCCGCCGCCATATAAAACTTCTTTTTCATTTAAATTAAATTCGATTGATTCTAATTCTGAATTTTTGAAATAGCCAAATTTTTCGGAGGTAAATTCTAAACCATGATTATGATAAGCAATTTTAAAAGGTGATAAATGGATATAAATATCAATTTCAGATTTTTTTGAATCAATTGATTGTTTATCATCAATGTAAAAACTGATTAAGTTTGAACTATTGATACTTTTAATTTTATATTTTTTATAATTCAATTCAACTGCATGCGATTCCTTATGATAAATTTCGCCCTGTGGAATAAAGGTTGTTTCAATAATTTTTTCTGAGAAATAATTTATTAAATATTTCCCATCGTTTACTTGAATTTCAATTCCTGTTGGAGTTATTTCATGCGAAATATATTTTCTATCGGGATTTTGTGCGAAAGAGGAAAAAGAGAAAAGAGAAAAAAGAAAAATTAAGAAAATTGAATTTGGTTTATATATTTTTTTCATATTTATTTTTTATTTCTTTTATAACTTACTTCAATTCAAAAATAAAAGAAGTTTTTGCAGGAACTTCAATGTTTTTATCTTTCAAATTTATCACTTTTTCTGACAAAACATCTTTTCCTGAAGTGAAATTTTTCGTGCTTTCTTCCAAACGATTTAAAGTTAAACTTTGATTTTTGTCTGAATTATTCACAATAACCATAACAGCTTCATTTTCAGTATAACGGAAATAAACATACACATTGTTTTCTGGAATGTATTGTTTTGTTTTTCCTTCATGCACGACTTTTGAAGATTTTCTCCAAGTCATCACTTTTTTTGTGAAATCAAAATATTCTTTTTGTATATCAGTTCTTGAACTTGCTGAAAAAGCAGAGTTCTTATCTTCTTTCCATCCTCCTGGGAAATCTTGTCGAATTGCACCGTCACCTTTTCCTTTGTCACCAGACATTCCGATTTCTGTTCCGTAATACAATTGTGGAATTCCACGGACAGTTCCGATTAAAGTCATTGCAAGTTTGAAATCAGCTACATTTTTGTAAATTTCATTGAAACGTTGTGTGTCGTGATTTTCAATGAACAGTAATAAATTATTGACATCTGGATATAAAAAATCGTTTACAAAATTGTCATACACTTTTATCATTCCGTCGCTCCAATTTGGATTTGTTTCTTTAAAAACATTTCCAAAAACATCGTGTAAAGTAAAATCCATTACACTCGGCAAATTGGTATTATATGATTGAATTGCAGATATTTTACTGTCTTTTTGCCAATAAGAAATTTGCGCTTGATCGTGTAACCAAACTTCTCCAACAATGTTAAAATTTGGGTATTCATCAGTAATCGCTTTTGTCCATTTTGCGATTCCTTCTTTGTCGTTGTATGAATACGTGTCAACTCTAAATCCATCTAGATCAGCGAATTCAATCCACCAAAGTGCATTTTGAGTTAAATAGTTTAAAACCAACGGGTTTGATTGATTTAGGTCTGGCATAGATTTTACAAACCAACCATCCATGCAATTTTTGTAATCAATTTGAGCAAAATTTGGATCCATTTGTGTGGACATTCTGTAATTTGTTTGTGAGTACCCTGGAAATTGATGTATCCATGAATAAGTTGGTAAATCTTTCATCATCCAATGACTTGCTCCCCAGTGATTTGTAACGTAATCCATGACCAATTTCATGTCTTTTTTGTGCATTTCTGAAGCCAAACGCTTGTAGTCTTCATTAGTTCCATAGCGTGGATCGATTTTGTAAACATCGCTTTGACCGTAAGTGTGATAAGAATACGTTGAATCATTGTCTTCCAACATCGGCGTTGGCCAAATTGCTGTTGCACCCAATTCTTTGATGTAATCTAAGTTGTTAATAATGCCTTGGATATCACCTCCGTGTCTTCCTCCATCAAAAGCTCTATTCATTTTTTCTACTGTTTCTTTGTGAGAATCATTAGAATAATCGCCATTTGCAAAACGATCGGGCATCAATAAATACATCACATCAGCAGAGGTAAAACTGGCTCTTTTTGCAGAATTTTCTCTTCTTTCTTTCAATTCATATTTTTGTGTGAAAGCAATTTTTTTGTTTTTCTTAAATTGAACATCATAAAATCCATTTTCTAAATTTTTTGTTTCAATTGTTATAAAAATGTAATTTGGATTTTCTGTTTTTTTGATTTCTAAAATTGTTACAGTTGGAATTTCAACTTGAAATTGGGCAATGTCTTTTCCATGAAACATGATTTCCAATTCATGGTGATTCATTCCTTCAAACCAAAATGGAGGTTCAACATGCGTTAAATTTTGAGAAAAAGAATTTACACTTATTACAAGCGTGAAAATTAAGATGAATTGTTTCATAGCTTTTATTTTTATTGTTTTAGTTAATTTCATTTAATTCAAAGATTTTTTGTGTTGAACCGTCAGAGTAAATTTTAATTTTTAAATTGTTTTTTGAATCAAAATTAATTTCTTTTCCAAGAAGGTCAATTGTTTTGATGCAGAATTTATTAGTATTTAAAGAAATTATTTCATTTACACTCAAAAGACAAGGATCATCAACTAGTTGATGTGAAAGTTGATTTTGAGCTGAATTTGAACGATTGGTGATGTATTCCGACAAAGATTGTGTCACATGACCTCCCCAAGCAACGGAAATTGAATTGAGAAAATCAGCATTCGTAAAACCATAATCTAAGTCCTTATAAGTATCCATTAATGCAGCATCTTGAATAAAATTTTGAATTTCAGTTAAACGAGATATTAAATTTTGAGCAGAAAAAGTTGAATTTAAATATTCTTCCATATAAATTGTAAATCGCTCCTTATAATAAGGTATGGAAATTAATCGTGTAAAAAGTGGTCTTGCTTCACTTGAATTCCATGAGTAAATATCTCTAGTTGACCAATCAATTCCAAACCAGTCAATTCCAAATGTATTGTCTTCATCAAATTCCAAGAAAATAAATTTACCATCCAAAGGTTTTTGATACAAATAAAAATTGTTGTTATTAAAAATATAACCGTCCCAATGCCCAATTAATATTTCATAAGCAGCAGTTTTTAAATATGAATCAACGTCAAAAACAGCTTCAATATCACAAGCAAAATTTGATTCAGGAGCATTATTCAAAACATCGATAAAATGAATTAAACTTGAATAGTCGTCAACAAGTTCATTCGTTTTCAATTCATAATTCGTTTTATATTCATTTTTATTAGCTCCTAAATAAGTCAGATTTGCTCCCCAACTGCATTTGAATAAATTTCCACTATCATTTCCAGGAAATCTTTTTTGAATGTATTCCTCATCAATGTGTTCAACATTTAAATATAGTCCTTTGTATTCAGAATTTATATACAATTTAATGTAACTCGATCTTGGAGAACATAAATTTGCATTTGTAAGAATTTCATGACTTAATTTCGAACGCATAATTGAAACATCATTGTGTTCACCGTTCAAATTCATTTTTTCAATTCCATAATATTTTTGCCCAACAATAAAAGAGTTAAATTCTACTTTAAATGATTTTTTTGCTGCACTACGCGACGTATTTCCTCTTAATCGAAAACCAACATTATTAATTGTGTCAGAAAGTAGATTAGTCTCATAAATAAATGTTGCTGGAAAATCAACATCAGAATATTCATTTTCTTCAGCAAGAATGAAATCTAAATCCGTTTGAAGTAAGTTAATTTTAATAGTAGCAATTTCCTCTTGAGAAAAAAATAAATTGTTTCCAGGATTCACCTGTCCGAATGTAAAAATGCTGAATTCACTAAAAACTAAAAATACTATGATATTTAAAACGGGAATCTTCAATTTTTTATTTTTTTAGCAAGTTTTAAAATTCAAAAGTAAACCTAAAAAACAATATAAGCAAGAACTAAATGTAAAATTAACACTAAGTAATGTTTAGTTTTTTTTATTTTTTATTTTCAACAACAAATTCAAGGCTTAACTTGTTAAAAACATAGAATTAACAATTATTTATTATTTATTTTCAATTTTTATTTGTATATTTAAAATTATTTGTTATTTTTGTGTTTGTCAAAATGACACTAAGTGTTTAAAATTATTTAACTAAAAAAAATTATTATGAAAAAAATGTTTACTCTTATTGCTTCTTGCTTTTTATTAAGTGGAAGTTTGATGTCACAAACCATAGGTATGGTTGGATTATTTACAGAGTGGGGGACTAATCCAGATATAGTTATGACAACTTTGGATAATGAAAACTACTCTGCTACTGCAATTCCTTTTGCTGTGACAGTTGGAATGAAATTTAGACAAGATAGTGATTGGGCTGTTAATTGGGGTGGAGCAGATTTTCCTATGGGAGTTGCGGTTTCTGGAGGGTCAGATATCCCTGTACCTGCAGGAACTTATGACGTTACTTTCAATATAGTTACAGGTGACTACAATTTCACTGCAGCTGCAACTGGTTATTCAGTAGTTAATTTAGTTGGTGGTTTCGCTCCTGCAGCAACTTCACTAGAATTAGCAACTGCTGATGGAATCAATTACTTTAGAGATAATGTTCCTGTTGTTGGAAATAACGTAAATATAGAAGTAGTTGGTGGTTCAACTTATGGAGGATCTGGATTAGTTGGTATGGCTGTTGCTAATGCAAGTGCGATACCAGTTGCTGATGGATACTATAATGTTATTTTTAATAAAAATACATTGGCATATGCATTTTCACAAGTAAGTGTTGGTTTAATTGGTACTGCAATTCCTCCTTATGATTGGAGCGTAGATGTTGATATGGTTTCGACAGATGGTGGTGTTACTTTTAAATTAGACAACTATGCAGTTCTTGATGGAGTAATGAAATTCAGAGCAAATGACGGTTGGGGCACAAATTGGGGTGAGTACATCGATGATGGTATTGAGGTTGATACTGTATTTGCAGGTGGAAATGATATTGCTGTCACTGCTGGAACGTATGATATTACTTTCAATCGCTATACAGGTATTTTCTGTGTAAGTCCAACTGCATGTGTTATCGCTGAAGGTTTCCCTGCTGGTTTAGGTTTGAATGAAATGGAAACTGCAATTAATTCAACTGTTTCTCCAAATCCAACTGATGGTATATTAACAATTAACATGGAAGGTGAAATTCTTTCAACTGAAATTTTTGATATGGCTGGAAAAGTAATTTTCACATCTAAATCAAAAGAACTTAATGTTTCAAATTTAGAAGTTGGAACATATATTTACAAAATTTCTACAGAAAAAGGTAACTCTTTCGGAAAATTTGTAAAAAAATAATTTAACAATTGATATTATAAAGGTCTAAGTAAATTACTTAGACCTTTTTTTAACTTTTCAATCTTTAATCTCATGCTAAAAACTATTGCAACATATGCAAGTATTATTTTGTGTTTTACAAAATTATCTGCTCAAATCGTTAGTGTTACACCAGCCTTTCCAACAATTGATGATGTTGTAACAATAGTTTATGATGCAAGCGAAGGAAATGCTGCTTTAAATGGTACTTCCCCAATTTATGCTCATACTGGAGTAATTACCACCACTAGTACTTCTCCAACAAATTGGCTTTATACTAAAGGTACTTGGGGCACAGCAGATGCATCTGTTTTAATGACTTCTTTAGGTAATAATTTACATTCAATCACTTTTGATATGGATGTTTTTTACAATTTCCCTCTTGGAACTGTGGTAACTGATATGGCTTTTGTTTTTAGAAATGCCAGTGGTTCGATTGTCGGTAGAAGTCAAGATGGTACAGATATTTATTACCCAGTTTTCCCCAATAATGGCGAACTTTTCGCTGAAATATTTTCCCCAAATACTTCTTCATTAGTTGATTTAACTCAACAAGTTTCAATTCATGGAGAATCAAATATGAATGCATCTTTAAGTTTATTTGAAGATGGAATTTTAATCAATCAACAAAACAATGTATCTGTAATTGATTTTGATATTACTGCAACTACTGAAGGAACTCATTTGGTAGAATTAGTTGCTGACAATGGAAGTTTTATTAAAAGAGACACAGTTTATTACACAGTAAATCCAGCAATAACGGTTTTGGAACCGCCTGTTGGTCTTAAAAATGGAATTAATTATTTATCGGACACAAGTTTAATTTTAAAATTGTATGCTCCAGATAAACAACATATATATGTAATTGGTGATTTTAACAATTGGTTACCAAGTGTAAATTACCACATGAATCGTTCAGCAGACAATGCAACATGGTGGATAGAAATAACAAATTTAGTCGCAAATCAAAAATATGGTTTTCAGTATTTTATTGATGGGACTTTAAAATTAGCAGATCCTCTGAGTACACTTGTTTTAGACCAAAACAATGATAATAGTATTAGTCAAGCGCTTTATCCAAATAGATTGCCTTATCCTACAGGTAAAACTACTGGATTTGTGACAGTTATTCAGCCAGGAGCTACTCCTTTTACGTGGCAAAATGATGCTTTTACAGCAATTCCAAAAAAAGATTTGATAATTTATGAATTATTGGTACGTGATTTCGTTTCTAGTCATAGCTACCAAACATTAATTGACACACTAGATTATTTAGATAGATTAGGAATTAACGCCATAGAATTAATGCCAGTTGGTGAATTTGAAGGGAATGAAAGTTGGGGGTACAATCCCTCTTTTCACATGTCTTTAGATAAATATTACGGAACACCAGAAAAGTTCAAACTTTTTATTGACGCTTGTCACGAAAGAGGTATCGCTGTTATCATGGATATAGCTTTGAATCATACTTTTGGTCAAAATCCAATGGTAAATATGTATTGGGATGCTGCAAATAATCGTCCAGCGGCAAATAATCCATGGTTTAATGCAATTTGTCCTCATGAACCTTATTGCTGGGGATACGATTTGAATCACGAAGTTCAAGCAACAAAGGATTATATTGATAGAATAAATTCTTATTGGTTAGAAGAATTTCATATAGATGGATTTCGTTTCGATTACACAAAAGGTTTTGTAAACAATGGCAATGGCTATAGCGATGTAAGAATCAATAATTTAAAAAGAATGGCTGATGTAATTAGAACAGTAAAATCTGACGCTTATATCATTTTAGAGCATTGGTGTGATAATGCTGAGGAAGAACAGCTTTCTGATTATGGAATGATGCTTTGGGCAAATATAAACTACAACTACAGACAAGGTCACATGGGGTTCACAGGGAATTCGAACCTTAGTTCAGGTATTCATACGAATAGAGGATGGACTGATCCACATTTAATTTCGTATGCTGAAAGTCATGATGAAGAGAGGCTGATGTTTGAATCTTTAACCTATGGAAATACTACTCAAGCTGCTCACAACGTGAGAGATTTGAATGTAGGTTTAGCAAGAGCGGAAGCTACTGCAGTAATTTTGTTGACTGCTCCAGGGCCAAAAATGTTATGGCAATTTCAGGAATTGGGTTATGATATTTCAATAGATAATCCTTGTAGGGTTTGTAATAAACCAATTTTATGGTCTTATCTTCAAAATCAAAATAGAAAAAAATTATATGATATTTATGCTGCAACTTTAAATTTAAGAAAAACAAATGAAACATTCAGAACGTTGGATTTTTCTTACAGTTTGAGTGCTCCTGTAAAACGTTTTTTATTGAATAATTCAACTATGGACGCTGTTGTTTTGGCAAATTTTGCCGTAACATTGCAACAAGCTGCACCTGCTTTTCAGAATACTGGTTGGTGGTATGAGTACTTTTCTGGTGATAGTATAAATGTGACAAATGTAAATTCTACAATACCATTAAATGCAGGCGAATACAGGATTTATACTACATCACGATTAGAGAAGCCTACAATTTCGGAAAGTAATGCAGAGATTGAAGATTTAGTGAAGGAAGAGTTTGAAATTAATTTATTTCCTGTTCCTTCAATAGATGAAATAATTTTGAATTTTATTTCAGAGAAAAATCAAAAATTAGATTACCTAATTTTGAATCAAAAAGGAGAAGTTGTAAGAGAAATTAAAAATCAGGCAACAATCGAAGGTAAAAATGAATTTAAATTAAGTATTTCAAATTTACCTGCTGGAAATTATCACATTTTGGTAAAATCGGATACTGGTTTCTCTAATAAGGAATTTGTAAAATTGTAAATAATTTTATTGAAATGTAAAATTCAAGTAATGCAAAAAAAACTACTCATATTTTGTTTATTAATGACTTTAAAAGTTGTTGGGCAAAATTTTGGAGAATTTGCATCTGCGATTTACCTAAATAATTGTGGTTCTAGTCAATTTTATAATACAACAGGATCTGGCGCAAATTGTATAAATCCAACTTGTGGAACTGTTTTTAATGGCACTAATTATGGAAGTTTTAATCAAAATTCAGCAGGTTTTTCTTTGAGAGGTGGTGAGATTAAAACGTGGAAAAATGGTAGTGGTAATGTATGTAGTGCAAGATTAAATTATGTTATTTATACAACAGGGGCTAGACCTGGAAGTCCTTCGTTTTCGGTTATGAATTTGCCCTTTAAATGCGGATGTGGAGGTGCAACTTTTACAGATGGACTTGGACCTTGTGGCGGAAATGATCAAAAATGGAGCATTGAATCAAATAATGTTAATTTAACTACTAGACCACCTGGTAATTATACAATAGAAATATATTATGATTATTTGGGTGGAAATACATCTAGTACCTGTGATGTTCCATTATACATCAATAATGGGGGGAATCCTACAAACTATACTGCTACGTTTACCATTGTTGCTTCTGGTGCAAGCTGTGGTTTACTTCCAGTCGAATTATTGAATTTTTCTTATGATTGTCAAAATAATCTTGAATTTTCTTGGTCAACTGCAAGTGAACACAACAATGATTATTTTGCTCTTGAAAAATCTATAGATGCAAAAGAATGGATAGAGGTTTCAAGAATTAGAGGAAGAGGATATTCGTCAAGTAAATCTGATTATTTTTACAATACTAATTTATCATCTGTTTACCAATATTATCGATTAAAACAAGTTGATTTCAACGGGAATTTTGAATATTTTGATCCTGTTTTTATTGATTGTAAAAATCAAAATGATAATTTACTTGAAATTTATCCGAATCCTATAATTGAAAATGATAAATTAAACTTGATTTTTTCAAGCAAAAAAAGAGTAGATATTGCTAATTTGCATATACTTGACATGAATGGAAGAATTGTTTTAACCAAAATAATTAATGTTGAAAATGGAATGAATAAATTTACGATTGATGAGCATTTTTCTAGTGGAATTTATTTTATTCAAATAATGAATGAAGGTGATCTTTTTGAAACTAAGAAATTTATTGTAGAATAAAATTAGTTTTACTAACAGGAATTCGATTTATAATTCATGTAAAGTCAAAAAATAATAGATTGATTTTTATCAATTCCCTCCTTGATGAAAAGAAAAAGTTTGGCTTTTGAAGACTTAGCTTTAACGATAGGACAAAAAGGGTCGTAGCAACAATAAAATTATCATCCACTTCAAATTAGATCGTACTTTCGGTTATCAACAGCTTGGTTTTTTATTCTCAAGTTAGAACTTTAAACTTTTATTAAACAGCAGCTTAAATTAAATTTTATACTCGGAACTCCCATTGATACCATATAGATTCATAAGTCTAGAATAATCTTTTTCTTGACTTATGAATCCTATTGTGTTAATTTGTTTATTCTTTAACAAATTTTTGTACCAACTTATTTTCTTGTTGATTTACCTCAATAAAATAAATTCCTGTAGGCAGTAAATCAACATTTACTTCAAAAGAATTTTTTCCAAAATCAGCTTTTCCCATTTTCATTACACGTCCATTGATGTCTTTAATTTCCCATGTATTATTTCCAATGAATGGATTTTGCATTTCTATTAAAATGAAATCTTGGGCAGGATTTGGAGTAATGGAGAAAGATAAAGCAGCATTCTCGTCCAAATCATTCACCAGAATTGTGGCTGTACAAGCACATTTATTTTTTGTAACATTTGTTGTAACAACTTCTGGTGCTTGGTATTCAACTTTTACCCAACATTTTTGTCCTGTTTGAGTCGCTGTTCCATTTTTAATTCTTATTGTATGCCAAGATGAACTTGTTGGAGTGTATGAAAAGCTTAAATTACCTGTTCCTGTCAACGAATCAAGTGGATTACAATCTTTATCTAACAAGATAATTTCCATTGATTTTAAAGTGTCTTGAGGATATAAAAGTACATTAATAACTTCTCCCTGTTGTGCAAAAACTCTTCCGACTACTCTACAATCTAGACTATTATTTGGAGTTTTTCCACCTTGCTGTAAAGATGAGGTATGAGAATCACCCAAATCATTATCCATTTCCCATTCTTGAGTAATTCTTTTAGAAGGTCGCACATAATTTGTATCCATTCCTTGGGGAGCCCAAACGCAATATCCTCTTCTTCCAGCTCCTGCTGTTCCATTACATGGTGGAATATTGATGTCAACTAAACCACCACCATAAACTGTTTTTGTTGCTGTACCATTTGCACCTGAATAATCAACTAAAACTGTTCCATCTGACCAAGAAGTTTGAACACCATAGATATCTTGCCAAGTTGCGTAATTATCTGTGATTCCAATCAATGCTTTTCCACCACGTTCAATCACCAATGCATCTGCAGATTGACGTCTAACATAATATGCTCCATCTTTAAAATGTAAATTTTGATGACACCAAATCAAATTTTGTAAATCGCTATTTACTGGTAACTCGGTCTCATTTGTAGGTCTATGCGAAAAACGGTTGCTTAAATATCCAATATTGAATAAATCTTCAAAAAATATTTCTGGAGCTCCATCAACTGATAAAGAAATTGCATAAACGGCACTAAATCGCGCATCTGTTTGCTCAATTTGACTTCCTAGTTGTTGGGAAGAATTCCAACCTGTGTAATTTCCTGCTGCGTCAAGTATTGGTCTGTAAGTGTCATGATTGTTTACAAATGGAACGGTTCTGGAACGGTTTGATTGCTGATATCCAGGAACTGAACCTAAATCAAAGAGGCCATTCCCACTAATAATCCCTGTAAAAGCATTTCTCAATGAAAAGTCAAATGTCCCTGATCTATCTTGAACGGCTGAACACCATGCATCAAGTTCAGATGAACCACCAACCCATTCACCAACAGAAAACATATCATCACCACCGCTAGCCCAGCCAGCTCCATATTGTAAGTTCCATAAAAAATCTTCTGCCACATAATTTGGAAAATGTTTTATGGCATCTAAACGAACACCATCCCAACCCATTTGTTTTTTGTACCAAATCAACCAATTACGTGTATTAGTTCTCATGTAATTTGAAGTTTGAGTTGGATTATATGTAGCATTTCCACTCAATCCAAAAGCATTACTTTCATAGGAAATATCTGGTCCCCAGTATGGAGAATTAATTTCGTTTGAACAACAAACATTTGAATTATTTGGATAAAAATTTTGCCAATTTTTACTAAATCTACCAGATTTTAAAAGGTAATTTGTTGCTGCTTCACCATTTGTTGGGGTTAAGTAACAAGAATATCTGAAATTTTTATATTTTTGAGTTGAACCATCATCCATTGCGGTTGCATCCGCACCTCCAGATCCGTTTGAACTTCCTGCACCAGTTACGTGATTTAATACTAAATCCTGAATTACATCAATTCCATTGGCTTTCATAACTGCCATCATGCGCAATAATTCATCTTTATCACCAATTCTTGTTTTCAAAAAGCCTTTTTGATACTTGTCTCCTAAATCATAATGATCAAAAGGGGAGTAGCCCACGCCATTTTGCGTCTGACTTTTGATTGTTGGGGGAATCCAAACTGCATCAATACCCATTTCTTTTAATCTTGGAGCTAATTCAGCTAAATAATTTGCCCAACCATTTTGATAATTTGAATTCCAATAATCCCACCAAAACCCTTGTAAAACAATTTGTTTTTTTGGATTATTTACTTGAGTATTTGCTGTTACATTTAAAAATATTACAGCAAATATTAATAGAAATTTCGAAAACATGTTAGTAGAATTATTCATAACTTTTGTTCTTTAATTAAACGAATTGATTAAAAGAAAGGTTTGAAGTTTCCTTAGATTTTATTGTGATTTTTTCAGTAAAAAGAGTTGCTTCAATTTCAGAAGTACTATTATTAGTTATTTCAATGTTATTTTGAGTAATTTTAATTGTCAATGGATTTCCTCTAAAAAGCATGTTGAAAGCATAATTTTTCCAAGCTTCTGGAATAATTGGATTGATGAAAAGTCCTTCTTCATTGATGCGTACACCAGCCATTCCTTCCACAACACTCATCCATGTCCCAGCCATACTTGTAATGTGCAAGCCTTCATCTGCTTCGTGATTGTAATCATCTAAGTCTAAACGAGAAGTTCTCAAATACATGTCGTAAGCCATTTTTTTATTTCCTAAAGAAGCAGCTAAGATTGAGTGAACACATGGAGAAAGTGAAGATTCATGAACTGTTTTTGGCTCGTAAAATTCAAAATTTTCCTTGATGGTTTCTTTATCAAAATGATCTTCAAAAAGATAAAGTCCTTGTAAAACATCTGCTTGTTTGATAAAAATAGAACGTAAAATACGATCCCAAGACCAATGCTGATTTATAGGCAGTTCATTTTGAGGTATATCAGAAACTGTTAACTGTTCTTTATCTAAAAATCCATCTTGTTGCAGGTAAACACGTGTATCGGCTTTTCTGGGCTGGTAAACATTGTCAATGATGTGTTGCCATTTTTCTGCTTCACCTGAACGAAGTAACACTTTATGATCTTTGGCGAATTTATTTTCAACTTCTAAGGAATAAGTCAAGCACCATTTTGCCAAATAATTGGTGTACCAGTTATTGTTGATGTTGTTTTCATATTCGTTTGGACCAGTAACACCAAGCATTACGTAGGCTTTTTTATCTTCTGACCAGTTGAAGCGTTGCGCCCAAAAACGAGCTATTCCAACTAAAACATCGCGACCATATTCAACCAGATATTGTTCGTCTAAAGTATGTCGCACATAATTGTAAATTCCAAATGCTATTGCACCGTTTCTATGAATTTCTTCAAAGGTGATTTCCCATTCGTTGTGGCATTCCTCACCATTCATGGTAACCATTGGATACAAAGCAGCTCCGTC
>CAMBRH010000006.1 GCA_945870115.1 Chitinophaga pinensis
TTCATCGTATTTGAAACAATATGAACTTATTTGAGAAAGGAGATTGAGAAATTCCAGATGTTCCTCTTACAAATTCTAATAAATTTTTCTCCGCATCAAAAGTAAAATCTAATCCTGGATGAAAAATAGAATCTTTTAAACCAATATAAATACTGACGCGACCTAAGGGACAATTTATTTTTTTTGAATTTACGATTACTAATGGTGACTGAATAAAGGCAAATGGTTTAGAATTTCTAGAAATTCTCAAAATTGCTGGAACTTGCGAATTCCCAATTCCTACGAAATCTTTTCCTTGTAGAGAAAATCCACCTTCGTAATCAACATTTGGCTTTATTTGATCTATTTTTAATTTCTTTTCAAAGGACAAAAATTGAGGGTAAATTTTATCCTCTTCTCGGTTAATTCTAAAGGCTCTATCAGTTAATTTACCTTTAATTGGTTTTGTAAAAAATGGTGTTGTTAAAATTACGGTATCGCAACCTAAATTAGAACTTTTCAAGGATAAATCATAATTTGTTAATTCTGCACTTGTTTCATTTCTTGCTAAACCAACTTTTTCCCAAGAAATTATTCCACCCTTTCCAACCCATTTTTTAAGGATTGGATCATAAGTTCCTGTTGCATCATTTACAACAATACTATCTACAAAAGGAATTTTTCTTTCTTTTTTGTCAGAATTTTCAACTAAGCAAACCAATCTTCCCCCTTCAAATTGAATAAAAGGTTTGTCAGAATATTCAAAAACATAAGTACCTCCGCGATAAAGCCAAATAAAACTAGGATTTTCTGCTAAAATACTTTTCGAGAAAAAACTTGCTGAAAGTTCGATAAAATCCTCAAATTTATTGATATTTCTTGCATCTAAAAGTTTATCAACAGAACTATGCCACGCTGTAAAACTAGCGTTTGATTGTTTGTTTTTTACAAAAGAATAAACAGAGAAAACATAATTGTAAATTGCAGGATAATACTTTAACTTTTTAGTTTCCATTAAGTTACTTGTCTCAACCATTTTCTTGAAATAAGTATCAGAAAAATCTTTTGTTTCAAGTAACATCGGCTCTAATTCGTCCTTGATAAAATCTTTTTGCTCTTTTTTGATAAAAGTCGATAACACTTTTTCAAATTGCTTGATGAATTTTTCTCTATCTTCAGGGAAATTTTGAGCAAATAATGAATTATTCAAAGAATTTAATCCCAGAAATAAAATGATTAAAAATAGAGCGTTTTTCATGTTTTTATTTTAATTATTTTGATAGTTCTAAATCCTAAAATAATCTAAGAAACTGTTAATTTACGATTTTAATTTCACTTTACAAAACAAAGTTGAGCCCAGGTTTCTTTTGTTAATGTTTTTTGGTGTTTTAATCCCAAATTTTCAGTAAAATCAATCATTTCTTGTGCATCAGATTCAAAAAAACCACTTAAATATAGTTTTCCACCAATTTTCAATGTTTCAATGTATTGAGATAAGTGAGATTTTAAAATATTTTTATTAATGTTTGCTAGAATAAAATCAAAAACTTTGCCATGAATTAAATCAACATCACCATGTAACGCAATGATTTTTTTGCAATTATTTCTTTGAGCGTTTTCTTTTGTATTTTCGACTGACCAATCTTCAATATCAATTGCTAAAATTGATTCTGCTCCTAGTTTTTCTGCTAGAATTGCTAAAACGCCCGTTCCTGTGCCCATATCGAGCACATTTCCCAAAATTTCAGTTTCTTCCAATATTGCCTTCGACATCATCCAAGTCGTCTGATGATGCCCTGTTCCGAAAGACATTTGCGGTTGAATTTCAATTAAAATTCCTTTTGCTAAACTTTTATCGTGAAAAGGCGCTAAAATGGATAATTTATCTTCTACAAAAACTGCTTCAAAATCTGCTTCCCATTTAGCGTTCCAATTTTGAAAAGGAATCAATTCTTGATCTAATTTGAAAGTAAAATCATTTTCTTTATCAGCTAAAATTGTATCATTCAAAACTGTCTCTAAATTGGTTTTTTCTTCTGGACCATAAGCTTTTATTCCGGATTCAGTATCTTCAAATGCATCAAAACCTAATTCAGCCAATTCAGCCTTCAGAATTTCATTCCAAGGTTCCTTTGGTAATAAATCTATTGAAAGGAGCAACGTTCCGTTCATTGTGCCAAAATTATTTTTGTAAAATCCTCTGAATTTAATGAGGCTCCACCAATTAATCCTCCATCAATATTTGGACAAGCAAATAATTCAGCAGCATTTTGAGCATTACAACTTCCACCATATAAAATGGACGTGTTTTCTGCTACGTCATTTCCATATTTTTCAGCTATTGTTTCACGAATAAATTTGTGCATTTCTTCCGCTTGAGCTGTTGTAGCAGTAACTCCGGTTCCAATTGCCCAAACTGGTTCGTATGCAATGATGATTTGCTTCATCTGTTCAGCCGAAAGGTGAAATAAATCAGTTTCAAGTTGATTTTTAACAAATTCAAGATGTTTACCCGTTTCTCTTTTAATTAAAGGCTCTCCGCAACAATAAATTATTTCCATTTTATGCTGAATCGCGACATCTAATTTCAATTTTATCGCTTCACTGCTTTCATTGAATAATATTCTTCTTTCTGAATGTCCTACTAAAACACATTCAATTTCCAAGTCAACTAGGTGAGAAATAGAAACTTTTCCTGTATAGGCTCCTCTTGCAGCTGGATGAAAATTTTGTGCACCAACTTTAACGTGATGTTGTCTCTGTTTCAAAGCATCTAAAAACACATAAGGCGAAAAAACAATAATCTCTTGATTATCATCCAACTCCACTTCTTCCAACTTGTCATAAATAGAAATCGCTTCTTTTTTTGTCAAATTCATTTTCCAGTTAGCTGCAACAATTTTTTTTCTCATTTTTGCTTTGTATTTTTTGTATTAAGGATTTAGATAAAAGTATACTTTTTAATTCAAATCACTTAACTATTTCAAGATGTGTTTTTTCAACCAATCAAAAGTTGGCAAGGATCTAAAAGGATATTTACCTTTTACAACACCATTTTGAATTACCATCAAAGATGGATTTGATCGAGCAATCGCTTTTAACTCTGTTTCATCATTTGTAAAAGCTGGGATTTGGAAATTATTTTTATTTCTCCAGGCATTAATTTCTTCTCTATTCGAAGAACAAATTAAAATCATAGGAATTTTGTTTTGACTTGCTGATTTAAACATAGCTTTATAAGCAGCGATTTTTTCAAAATTTGCTTTTTTCAGATTTTTAGAGAAAATAATGATTATTTCTTTTGATTCTATTATAAAATCCTTGATACTAATCTCTGATAAATCTGGATTATTCATCTTAATTTTTTCTTTGTATTGAAAAAAAGACGTGTCATAATCATTCAAATTATACTCATTCGCCAAAACTTCAATGTCCGTTTCATTTTCTTTATCAAATAATAAAACTCCATCAACCGTTGCATTTTTTAACATTTTAGCAATAAAAGGCATAGTTCGTTCTGGCTCAGTTAAGTCAGAAAACTGTAACAAGGGATTAAATTGTCCAGTAATTGAAGGCAATCTCGTTGGAATAATTTCTTTGGTTTCAGTTGCGATGTATTTGTAATTTTTGTCTTCCCAAATTTTTCGAACCGTATCAGTATATTCTGCTTGCGTAAAAAATTCATTTTTACCTGTTTTTAAATTTTTCAGTGTAAATCCTGATTCATATTTCCCCTCTTTTCCATCGTTCATTTTTTGTTTTAAATTCGAGCCAACAGCGTAAGGTCGATAATCTTTTAGCGGTTCAAACATCAAAACATAAGAAGTGAAAAAGAAACAAATTACTGTCACAAACAGCGCACTTCCCCAATAATTACCGAATATTTTTCCTCCAGCTCTTAGAACCCAAAGTGCTCCAAGAATTGAAACTAATCCAAAAACAACCGGGAAAAACCAACTAAAAATGAAGGAGAAGAAGGTAATTATCAGCAAAGAAATTGGGATAACATAGAAGTTTTCTTCTCTTGTGTTTGGACTAATTTTTCTCTGTGCAAGAAAAATCCAAATCGATAAATAGACCAAAACAATGTCTTTCCACAAGGATTCTTTTGGAGTTAAAGATCTTCCAACTGAACCTTTCATTGCGTCACCAAAACAGCCGCAATCAGAAACACATTGTGGTTGTTTCATTTCTTCGATTACCACTTCATTTGAGTTTTTTGAAATAATTTTGAGTTCAGCATTTGATTTTGCTTCGTCAATTTTTATTTGCGCCAAAGGATCGCTCATTGCGTAAGTATCTCTATCCACAAACTTGATATCAGGATCGCAATTTGCAGTGTGCCACGTTAAAAAAGTAAAAAATAGCATCATTAAAATCAAAAGCCAAGAAACCAATTTCACTTTTCCACCAATTAAAACTAAAACGCCAATTACGATTTCAGCAATACAAATTATTACTGATAATGCTAAGGCCCAATCGATTAAAAATTCCAAGGAAAAACCTGGAGCACCAAACCATTCTTTAATTCTAAATGCCAAGGCACCATCTTCAAAATATTCTTCCAATTTATAGCTAAACCCTAATGGATCATTCGCCTTAATTAATCCAGACACAATGAAAAGTCCTCCAACTAAAAGCCTCGAGGCCATTGCCATAAATAATTTTCCTTTTAAAATAACTAAGCCAGTTGTACTTATAGCTAATAGTGCAAATCCAATTCCAGCGAAAAGCCATTTTGAATCTACAAAACTTTCGTGAAATCCAATTGTAACAAAAGTTAAACCAGTCAAATTTAAAGCTATAAATAGTGCATTAAAAAGGAAAGATTGACCAAAAAGTGTGTTTATTTTATTCATTTTTAAATTTATAAATTTTGACTAATACAAAAATATTTATTTTTTTTTAATATTGATGTTAAATCTATGTTATTGCGAATATTTATACTTGATTTTGTTCTTCAGATAAATGAATTAACGCAAAAACGGAATAATTTAGCATGTCGTAGTAATTTGCATCAATTCCTTCACTTATTAAGGTTTTTCCTTTGTTATTTTCAATTTGTTTTACGCGTAAAATTTTCATCAAAATCAAATCGGTCAATGAACTAACGCGCATATCACGCCAAGCTTCCCCGTAATCATGATTCTTTTTTTTCATCAAATCAAAAGCAAAGTCAGCATATTTATCATATAATGAAAAAGCTAATTTTTCTTCTAGTTCCATTTCTAATTCCTTTGTTTCAACTAATTGAATTATCGCCATGATGCAATAATTAACGATGGCAACAAACTCATCTTCAACGCTTTCCCCTACTCTATTTTGACCTGTTTCTTGGATTGTGCGAATGCGTTGTGCTTTGATAAAAATTTGATCTGTCAATGAACTTGGACGTAAAATTCGCCAAGCTGTTCCATAATCTTTTGTTTTCTTCTGAAAAATTTCACGGCAATTTGAGATAATTTCCGAATATTGTTCCGATGTTTGTATCATTAATATTTTATATAAACTTAAAAAATGCTAAAATCAAGGGTTGAAGATACAAATTTTTATTGTAAAAACAGTATTCTTATCAATGAAAAAATTTATGATCTATCAAAACCAAAAGTGATGGGAATCATAAATTGCACCCAAGATTCTTTTTTTGAAGGTAGCAGGTTTACTAATTTAACCGCTGTAATTCAAGAAGTTGAAAAGCAAATTTTAGCTGGAGTTTCAATCATTGATGTTGGTGGAAATTCAACTCGACCAGGCGCAAAAAAATCTTCAACTGAGGAGGAAATTCAGCGAACAATTCCAGCAATAACAGAAATAAGAAAAGAATTTCCAGAAATAATTTTGAGCATTGATACCTTTCGAGGAGAAGTTGCAAAAGCAGCTGTTGAAGCTGGAGCGAATATTATAAACGACATTAGTGGCTTTTCACTGGATGCAAAAATGCTTGAGATATTAAAAAAATATCCCGTTCCATACATTTTAACACATATTAAAGGAACTCCAGAAACGATGTCAAATTTCACAGATTACGAAAATATTTTTAAGGAAATGTGTTTATATTTCTCTGAGAAAATTAATATTTTAAAAGAAATTGGAATTAATGACATTATTTTAGATCCAGGCTTTGGCTTTGCAAAAACATTGGAACAAAATTATGAAATTTTAAATAAATTAGAGGATTTTAGCTTCCTAAACTACCCACTAATTGTTGGTTTTTCAAGAAAATCTATGATTTACAAAAAATTAAATTGCAACGCAGTAAATGCTTTAAATGGAACAACAGTTTTAAACACAATTGCCTTGATGAAAGGAGCAAAAATTATTCGAGTACATGATGTAAAAGAAGCTGTTGAGATTGTTAAATTATTGAATATCTAAAGTAGCGTATTTCATTCTCTAATCAAGCCTTTTTTATACCTTTCAATTGCTCGCAAACGTGCGAATTTATGTTCAACAATTGGTTCAGGATAATTTTTTGTACCATATTCTGGAACCCACTTCTTGATGTAAATAAAATCCTTATCGAATCTCTCTTGCTGCAATTGAGGATTAAAAACTCTAAAATACGGAGCTGCATCGCAACCACTACCTGATGCCCATTGCCACCCACCAATGTTACTTGCTAAATCAAAATCCAATAATTTTTCTGCAAAATACCTTTCACCCCAGCGCCAATCAATCAATAAATGTTTACATAAAAAACTCGCAACCACCATTCTTACACGGTTGTGCATGTGTCCCGTTTGATTTAATTCCCGCATTCCAGCATCAACCATAGGATAACCTGTTTTGCCTTCACACCAAAGTGAAAATAATTTCTCGTCATTCTCCCATTCAATTCTATCGTAATTTTTCCTAAATGAATCTTTAGCCGAATGAGGAAAGTGATACATAATCATTTGATAAAAATCTCTCCAAATTAATTCATTAAGATAGGTTTGATTCAATGATAATGCTTGTTTTGCTGTTTTACGAATGCTAATTGTTCCAAATCTTAAAGCTAAACTCAAGCGGCTTGTACCTAAAATTGATGGAATATCTCTTGTTTCAGAATAATTTTTCACAATTTTTTCGTTTAATTTATCACTTGGAAAAACATAGAAATTATCATTTTCAAAACCCATTTTCTCAAGTGAGATCAATTTAGATATTTCATCTATTTTTGATAAGTTTTGAATGTATTTCTCCGTAGGATATGATTTCAAATAAAATTCATTCAATTTTACTCTCCATTTTTTCATGTAAGGAGTAAAAACCGTGTAAGGCAATGCATCTGCTTTTAAAACTTCATTTTTTTCAAAAATTACATGGTCTTTTTTAGCAATAAAATTGACATTTATTTTTTGTAATTCTTCGTAAATAAATTTATCTCTTGAAATTGCATAAGGCTCATAATCTTTGTTTGTAAGTAAAGATTGAACATCCATTTTTTGACATAAATCAGGAATTATTTTTATAGGATTACCATAAAAAACCAATAAATCAGAACCTAAATTTTGATATTCTGATTTTAAGCGAGAAATTTCGTTGTGAATAAACAAAACTCGCTGATCATTTGAATTTAATTTTGATAAAATTTCTGAATCAAAAATAAAGATTGGCTGCACAGAATCATTACTTTTCAATGCAGAATATAATCCTGCGTTATCTTCAATACGTAAATCACGGCGATGCCAAAAGAGTGCTTTCAATGAATTCGAAATTAAATTTTAAATAAGATAATTTATTTTCCGTCATAAAAAACAGAATTTCGATCTGTTTCCCAAAGTCTGATTTCTAAACCAAATTTTGAATCTAATTTTGTTCTCAATTTATTCCAAATCACAAAAGCAATATTCTCTGCAGTTGGGTTTAAGTTTTCGAATTCTACACAATCTAAATTCAAATTTCTGTGGTCAAAAGGATCAGAAACTTCTCGTTTAATAATATCGCTTAATATCTTTAAATCAATAACATACCCTGTAATTGGATCAATTTCACCTTCAACCCAGACTTCCAAAACATAATTGTGTCCATGGTAATTTGGGTTATTACATAAACCGAAAATTTCTTTATTTTCTGTATCACTTAAACTTGGATTATGAAGTCTATGGGCTGCGTTAAAAGTTTCTCTGCGTGTAACTTTCATAATTACTTATTAAGATATAATTTAAAAAAGTGAAAATTATTTTTCAAAATGAAAAGATTTTAAGTGCTCTTTTAAAATGATTTTAAACCAAAATGTATAATTTGCTGGATTTTGTTGCATGTCATTTCTTAAATCAGATAAATAAATCCATTTGTATTCAGAAGCTTCTTCAGGATTTAGAATTGGATTTCCATCAAATTCACCTAAGTATACATAATCAAATTCGTGCTCAGTTAAATTATTTTCAAATTCAGTTTTATAAATGAATTTATAAGCAAATTTTAAGTCGCATTCAATACCCATTTCTTCCATTAGTCTTCGTTGCACAGCCTCGTCAACAGTTTCACCTTTTTTTGGATGAGAGCAGCATGTATTTGTCCATAAATTCGCTGAATGATATTTTGCAGAAGCTCGTTTTTGAATCAATAATTGTCCCTTTGAATTAAAAACTAATATTGAAAAAGCTCTGTGCAGCAATCCTTTTTGATGTACTTCCAATTTTGGCATAAAACCAATTTCAACATCTTTTTCATCAACTAAAATAAGCTCATCTTCCAACATTTATATCATATTTAAATTGTGACGCAGGTACGAAAATACAAATAAAGAATATTTCTTATTGTTAGGAATACGAATTCTTTTATTTAAAATAACCTCAGAACCAGTATTCTTAATTTTCTTAAAGAGCTTAAAGTAATAAACATAAGCCATATAGACTCCAAAACGAGCGTCTTTTGGAAGTTTTTTAATTCCTTCATATCCTGCTAAAAAATCTTTTTCAATATCCTTTTCTATTTCCTTTTTTATTCTGTCGTTAAACTCTTTCAAATTTATTCCTGGGAAATATGTTCGTCCCAATTCATGGTAATCAGCTTTTAAGTCCCGTAAAAAATTAATTTTTTGAAAAGCAGATCCAAGTTTCATAGCAGATCCTGATAATTTTTGATACATATCTTCTTCTCCACGAACAAAAATCTTTAAGCACATCAATCCAACAACTTCAGCAGACCCAAGAATATATTCTTTGTATTTTGAGTCATCGTAAGCTTTTTTGTCTAAATCCATTTCCATTGAATTTAAAAAAGTGTCAATTAATTGATGGTCAATATTGAATTTTTTCACTGCCCATTGGAAAGAATTTAAAATAGGATTTAGTGAAACTCCTTTATCCAAAGCTTCGAAGGTTTGTTTCCTAAAATCTGATAAAAGCCCATCTTTATCAAAGCCATGAAATGAATCAACAATTTCGTCTGCGAAGCGCACAAAGCCATAAATTGCGTATATTGGTTTGTGCAAATCTTTACTCAAAAAACTGATTCCCAACGAAAAAGACGTGCTGTATCTTTTGGTTGTCATCATGCTCATATCATGCGATAAAGTATCAAAAATTTCTTTCATATATGATTATTAGTGTTTTTTAATGTCTTTTTCAATTTGTTTTAAAACTTCTTTTGCCACGACTTCCCCTGAAATTATTGTAGGAGGAACTCCTGGACCTGGAACAGTTAATTGTCCTGTATAAAATACATTTTTTAACTTTTTACTCTTAAGACTTGGTTTTAAAATTGCTGTTTGCATCAAAGTATTTGCCAATCCATAGGCATTTCCTTTATATGCATGATAATCCTTTTTAAAATCATCCATGCAATAACTTTTTTTATAAATAATTGATTCTTTGATTGAAACTCCTGTTTTTTGTTCCAATCTTTTCAATAATATTTCAAAATATTCGTTTCTTTTCTCTTCAGAATCTTGTAAATTCGGAGCAAGCGGAACAAGAAAAAATAAATTTTCCATTCCCTCTGGAGCCACACTTGAATCAGTTTTTGATGGACAGCAAACGTAAAACAAAGGAGCTTTTGGCCACGAAGGATTTTGGTAAATTTCTACTGCGTGATTTTCAAAAGATTCATCAAAAAATAAATTATGATGCAATAAATTCTGAATTTTTTTATTTACTCCAACATAAAAAAGCAAGGAAGAAGGTGCCATTTTTCTTTTGTCCCAATATTCTTCAGAATAATTAGATTTTTCAGGTAATAAATCTTTGTCAGTATGATGATAATCAGCGCCTGAAACAAAATAATCTGCTTCAAATTCCCCTTCTTTTGTTTTTATTTTTGATGCACTATTTTCTTTTTCAAAAGTAAAACCTATAACTTCATTTTCAGTTTTAAATTTAACGCCATTTTCCTTCGCAATTTTTTCGAAAGCTTCAATAATTTTAAACATTCCGCCTTGTGGATACCAAGTTCCTAATTCAATATCTGCATAGTTCATTAAAGAATAAAGTGCAGGAGTATCTTTTGGCATTGCTCCTAAAAATAATATTGGAAATTCTAAAATTGATAATATCTTGGGGTTTTTGAAATATTTTCTAATATAAGTAGAGAAGGAAGAAGTTAAGTGCATTTTAAACAATCCTTTTAAAATTCGCATATCTGCAAATTCTGACCATTTCAAACTTGGTTTGTAAACCAAATCGTTTATTCCAACATCATATTTATATGCAGCTTCTTTTAGAAATTTCCTCAAAGATTCGCCAGCCCCTTTTTCCATCGACTCAAACCAAGCATAAAAATCTTCTAAATTGGCTGGGACATCAGAAAAAGATTCATCTTCCCAAAAAACTCTATAAGATGGATCTAGGCGAATTAGCTCATAAAAGTCTGAACTTGTATGTCCAAATTTATTATAAAATTGCTCAAAAACACCAGGCATCCAATACCAGGAAGGCCCCATATCGAAAGTAAATCCCTCCGATTGAAATTGCCTTGCTCTTCCTCCAATTGTTTCGTTTTTTTCAAAAATAGTGACATCGTGACCAGCTTTTGCTAAAAAACTTGCGCAAGATAAACTAGCAATACCTGATCCTAAAATGTTTATTTTTTTTTTCATTTATATTTTTCTTGTCCGAATTTTAATATTCGATGATTTCATTTATTCAAAATTAAATTTTAAAATTAAGTAAATCTAATTCAGATAAATTTAATTTGCAAGATAATTATAATCTGGCAATAAATTCATTAATTTTTTTCTTGCAATAAAAATCCGACTTTTAACAGTCCCAATAGGAATTTTTAAATTTTCAGCAATTTCCTGATACTTAAAACCTTCAAAATGCATCTTAAAAGGTTTTTTATAATCTTCTTCCAAAGAATTTATTGACTTATTCAAATCTTTCCCCAACATATAATTTGTTGGATTTTCATGATTTTCAGTCGCATTGGAAAGTAAATATGAATCTTTTGAGGAATCGAAAATAGTTCCAGATTTTACTTTTCTTCGGTATTGATTGATGAAAACATTGCGCATTATCGTAAATACCCATGCCTTGAAATTAGTTTGCGGCGTATATTGATTTCGATATTTTAATGCCTTCAACATCGTTTCTTGCGTTAAATCTTCAGCATCATCTCTATTTCGAGTATAATTGTAAGCAAAAGATTTTAAATATTGCTCCAAATTTACCAATGCATCATTGAATTCTAAAGTTGACATATCGTTTTGTTTAATTAAATTAATAAAAAGCTAAACAGTTTTGTTTAACAAAATTACAAAAACATTAAACAAAAAGCAAATTTTTTTCAAATATTTTTCAATTTATTTTGTAAAAATCTGTTTTTAAACTATTTAACTATTAAAAGATTTACGAATAAAAAAAAGAAAAAGTTGGAAATTACCAACTGAATTTTAAATTGGCGTATATTTAGCTTAAGCTTATTTAATAATCTTTTGAAATAAAGTATCAAATAATCAACATTTTAGAATTCTGTTGAAGATATAGTTAAAAAAACTTATGTTTTTTTTAAAAAAAGTAAATGATTTTCTAAACAACTGTTTTTTAATTGCACGTTTAACTTAAAAGTAAAAAGTACAAAACACAAATAAGTAAGATGAAATAAGTTTTATAACTTAATTATTCTTTCCCAAGTAAAAATCTAAATTCTTCTTTACCGATAACACTTTTTTTTAAATTTGTAATCAGCATCAAAGCTCTTTCAATTTTTTTATCACTACTTTTTACTTGGTTCACGTAATAAATAATGTAGCGTTTTTTTCCTATTGGAAGTAAATCAAATCGTCGATTTCCTTCAGAATCTTGAGCTAAAACCTCAATTAATTCTTCTGAAACTTCCATTCCAAATTCACTTTCATCTTTTTCAAGATAAACGGTTACTTCATCTCCTAAAAGGAGTTGATTTTTCTTTAATATTGTTGATTTAATGCTTATGTAACCTTTGTTATTTCCTAAAGAAACAACTCCAGCTTGCCAAATTTCCGAATCGTTAATTCTAATCTTAAAACGTTGATTATAAATTGTCTTATCTGAATCAGCTTTCGTTTGAATTAAAATTTCTGCTGGAATTTCAACATATTTTAATTTCAACTTTTCGAGAAGCAATATTTCAGAAGTGAAGGAAAACATTATTCCAAAAATTAAAATAAATTTTTATTTCTGATTTTTTCTTTTTTGTTCTTCCAAATATTCAAAATGTTTTTCCATTCTTCGAACCATGTATCTTTTGAAAAAAAACATTAAAAGTGCAATTACAGGAACTACATAATAATAAATCCAGCGGTCAAAACCTTCCGTGAAGCCAAAATAAGTTATGCTTATCGCTGAAACGATTGATAATCCTAACCAAAAATACAGCATTACCTTGTTATAAAAATTCATAAATTTTATTTTATTAAGACTTCTATAAAATTATTAACTCTTCCTTATTTTAAATATTTTATATTAGTCAATTAGTTACTTTTTATTTAACTTTATTTTTTAAATCAATTTTTCCTTCTGGTTTGATAAATTCGTAGGAAGAAAAATCTTGCTTTGTTCTCACTCCTTTTCCAAAAAATAATGCATCTGGAGTTCTAATAATAACTGATTTATTAGTAAAAATTGAGCTATCTTTTTGATTCCAAAAAAGTTCTTCTGTTTCTAAGCGTTGTTGCTTTTTCTCATTAAACAATTGAACAGAATCACGAACAAAGATGGATCCCTTTTTTTGATGAATTTCTCCATAAAGCGCTGTTAAAACTGAAACGACCTCCCCTCTATTATCAAAAAACTTCACTTTTACGCCATCTTTAAATTTAACTACAGGTTCCGGTTTTGAAAATGTTTCGGCTAATTTAGCATAAACTTCAATTTTCGCATAACCACTATCTGTATAAAAAACGTTTAAATCCGTTGTTCTTTCATCTGGGTCAGTAGATTTATAACTAATTTTTTTGATTGTATCTAAATCATTTACACAAGAATAGAACGTTCCAAGAAGGAAAATATACGTAAAAATCGTTTTGTTTTTCTTGATGAAAAGAAACATTTTTTTAAAAAAGTTTATCTTAGATAATTTTAATCAATTTTATATTTTCTAAACCAACGATCATTTAATCCTGGAGCTATTGAAATCCCAAAATTAATTCCGTAATATTTTTCGTTTAAAGAATTAGCTTCTCCGTTTCCTCTATTCCCAGCTGAAAAACTCAAATTCAAAGAAGAAACAGATCTTTGACTAACGATTGGAAAACTAAATCCTAAATTAACTGATTTATCAACTAATTGTTTACCCAGTCTTTCAATCGGTAAAGTTGAATATTGTCCACCAACTTTGTATCTAATTCTACTAAAATATCCAATATTTTTAGATCTATCAAAATAATTATAATGAGGAATAAATTCAATTCCAGCAGCGTATTTAGTTGAATTTAAAAGTGTTAATTGAACGTCACTAACGAAATTTGTTTTGTATTCACTCCAATTTGTTTCAGTATAAGAAGCAAAAATTGACATTTGAAAAATCTTAACTTTGTTGTAAGTTGAATCTACATTTGGTCTAAAAGAATATGACAAGCCTAAACTTGTAATCGAAGGCATTGAAATTAATCCTTTCTCAGAATTACTAAAAACAGTATCTATAACTGAACGTGAATCAGTTACATCCAAAGCGTAAAACAATCCAAAATCTTTTGTAGTTGCTAAATTTTGAGTTGGAGTGTAAGTCGCTCCTAATATAAATCGAGAAGTTTTATTAAAAGTTAGCTGATAATTTAATCCAAGATCATAATAAAAAGATTTCATTTGCAATTTCGTTTCCTCTATTCCTCCTGAACTTAAAGTACTTAAATTTGAGATTCTCTCATTTGAATTACTTCCAAAAACATAGCCTAAATTTGTTCCAAGAGCTAATTTATGAGTCGTTTTGCTATTACTAAAATTCAATACTTTTACAGAAAACCCTGTAAATGCTTGGTTAATACTACCAGTTCCATTATAAGAGTAATTTATTGTATCAGAATTTCCAAGTGCAGATTTATCCGAAATTGAATAACCATTTCTTGCAAAGGGATTAATTCCGAAAGCTATACCGAAAATTTTAGCAAATGGAATTCCAAAAACAAAATGGTTGACTCCAGATAGACTTGTTTTATATGAGCTTTCATTTTCAGTATAAGTTGACAATCTCGTAGAAACTCCAGTTGAAAACAGAGGTTGTCCTTGTGCTAAAAAAGAGTAGGATGATGGATTATAAAAATTAACATTGAATGAGTCTATTACTGCAGTGTGTGCACTGCCAATTCCGCCAAAAGATGGATGTTCCATCGTTCCAAATTCTCCAATTCCAATTGAACTAAAGGGTGAAGTAGTAAATTTTTGTCCAAAGATTCCAAAGGATAAGAAAACACTAAAAATGATCAAAAAAATACTATTCATTTGCTTTTAAAATATATGATAAACCTAATAAGGTTAAATTTTCGACTACAAAGATGTTCTTTTTTGGAGAATAATCAAAACATAAAGCATCTCCACCCGTCACAAAAATTGTTAAGTCCTTGTTATTCTGTGTGTAACAGTCAATTAAATAATTTAATTCTCCTTGAATACCATTTAAAACTCCAGATTGTATGCATTCATGTGTTGATTTACCTAAAAATTTAATCTTTGACGTTTCCTTTAAAAGAGGCAATGCACCCGTGTAATCATTCAAAGACTTGTACCTTAATTGGATTCCTGGTGAAATTGAACCTCCCTCATAAACTCCCTTTGTATTTACAAAATCAAATTTAATGCAGGTTCCAATATCAATTACCAAAGCTCCTTTTTGTGCTTTAAATTTGGCTGCTACAGCGTTGGCGATTCTGTCAGACCCCAAAGTGTTTTTAGTTTTGTAATCAATTTCTAAAGGAATAAACGCATTTTTTAAATCCAAACAATTTTTCAACTTTGATTTCAATAATTGTGTCTCTGAATCAGATTTAACAGAAGAAATCAAAGATTTTGAATAATTAAATTGATTTAAAAAAAATTCAAAATTTACTAGATTAGCTTCAGAAAATACCTCAAATTGACTTATTTTTTCATCATTGACTATTGCGACTTTTATTCTGGAATTTCCAGCATCAACAATTAACATTAATAAATTTGAAAAATTAAATTCCAAATTGTTTGAAGTGGTGATCCATGTGTTTGTAAAACATGATATCCCATTCGTTTGACGTTAAAGCACCCATTGAAGAACTCACTTTTCCTTCAAAATAGGCTTTACCATGTTTTTCTGTTTCAGTAATATTCGCAATTAAAAGTGCTTTTTCTTTTTCAAAATCACGTACATCTGAAATAATAAATTCTTTTGCAGTTGGAGAATTTGATTTGTAAGGTTTTTCACCTACTATGACTTTTTTGATAAATAATTTCATCATTAATTTCATCATAAAGCTTGGTCTCAAATCAATTTTACCATAAGCTGCATCGTAAGAAACATTTAAATGAGCCAAAACTTGAGCTGCATTCATTTTACCCCAAAGAGGCTTAGTTTCATTTGTTAGATTCGCTAAACGATTTAAACTCACTTCTGTTGTTGAAGCTTCAAAAATACTTGGAAATGCCATAATTTATAATTTTTAAGCAAAAATAATGATTTTTTTGTAATTTCTTAATGATTTTCAACATAACCTTTTTTCCCTTCTTGAATTTCTAAAATCCAAGTATAATATCCGATAAAATGTGATTCGAAAAAGCCCTTTTTTGAATATAATTTTTTTGGGATGTAAATTCTCTTATCAGCAGATAATCCATTAACATTTGATTGAGGAGCAACTCCGTCTTGCAAACAAGGAGCTTCGAAACCTTTTTTGTTAAAATTACTTCCGTATTGCCAAACGGTTTTCCATTCATTTTCATTTATTTCACCCGATTTTGCATTTTCAGGCGCAATAATTAAATATGTGCCGAAATTAATTTTACCTCTTAGTTCTTCAATAATTCCCTGTGCATAAGCAAATCCCATACTGTGTGCAACAACAAAAAGTGTGTCATTTTGGGAGAATTTTGGAATTTCATTCAATACTTGCAATAAGTTTCTTCCTGCAATTCTTCCTTTTTGCTTGCGATAAGCAAATCCACGTTTATTAGGCCGCATTTTTAAATCATCAATTGTTTTTGAATTGCCCAAAATTGATTTTTTGATAGTCATGTTTTTCTTGTAATAGCAGGTATGTCTTGTCTTATTTTTACACCTTTTAGGATGTTGTTGTGAAAGCTGTGTAAAACTCAAAATACTGCGATGATTGGAAGTTGAAACAGAAAAATGTCCATCCAAGTAATAAGTTTCACTAGGGTTTATGCGCTTTTGAAAAAGTAAATTTACCTCGTTCCAAGGCGTCCAATAATCGAAACGATCAAAATCATAGACATAGTTTGTTGAATTTGGAAACTCAATTCCCTTATTGCTAATGTCTTTAAAATTTTCTTCAAAAGTATGTCCTGTTGAAGTTGGCCGATATCCATTAACAAAAATTAGAATACGTTTTGGAGGATTTACTTCAGTCTTTTTGTCAAAAGACGTTTCAGTTCTACTTTCACTTAATTCTTCAATTTTAGAAGTCAAATTTTCTCCAAAATGATTAATCAATTCTTGTTTTTCAATTGACCCATCTTTATTCAAATAAGAAAAAATCATGTAATGCGAAGATGCCTTTTCAGTATAATTAAGCGTTTGTAATTTTATGCTATCACTATTTGAAACCAACTTTATTTTATCCCAAGAACTTGATTTTTCAGATTTAGCAACATCAAAATAAAGCACTTTCATTCTTTTTTTTAAGGACCATTTTGATTTTTTTTTGATTAAAATTTCAGAACAAATAGTTGATTCTTCTTGATGACGCAAGTTTAAATTCACCAATAATTCTTTTGAGGCTTTTTTATAGCTTAAATTCTTTAATTCTTCCATAGGACCTGATACCATTTTAAATTTATCTAAAATATAATTTCCTAGATTAAAGCTTTCTTTAGCTAAAAATATTATTCCAACAAAAATCGGAAGATACAAAACTCGTCTCCAAAATTTTCTTTTATAATTTTTATTAATCCAAAATCGCTTTATTCTTCTTCTGATAAAAAAATTTAAAACCAAAATTAATAGCAGCAGTAAAACATTTATTAAAGAGCAGTAATAGATGTCAAATTTGTAAAAAGGCTTTAAAATCTTGTATTTAACATCAAATCTGTAGGATAAATAATTTTTTTTGTATGGTCGCTTTACATCATTTAAAAACCCATGAGAAGCTTTAATAAATCCATCTTTGTCTTCTTCCCAAAAATAATAAGCAACAATCCCATTATTTGTTTTTACATTCTCAAAATTATCAATAAAAGAATAATTTGAAGTTGTATTTCTCAAGTCGTTCCATTGAGAAGATGTCAAATCTGAACCAAATGTACAATCCATGAGGTTTGAAGTAGAAGCTTTTTCAGGACCAATTTCAGCTGCCCCTTCTTTCCATGAATCAGGCAAAATACCAATACCATAAGCCAATGATCTTGCAGTATTATTGTAAAATTTGTTGTTATTTTCATTATAAGACACAAAAGCCATTGATTTATTCGGCAGTGTAAAACCATGGATTGTTGTATCAACAAAATGATTTATTACAAAAACGTAAAATGCTTTTTTATCAGCTTTTGGATTAGATTCAAAGTACAAATCTCTTAAAAGTCTCATTTGACCTGTATATTGATTTTTTAAATCACTTGGATTACTAAAAATCGTCTTTTTTTCAAAAACTTTGGATTTAAAAATCGGACTAAAAGCAACATCTAGTTCTAGATTTGCTTGTTTATAAATGGAATTTATTTTCGAACTAAATGCATTTTGATCTATTTTATCAGTAAATATTGGAACAACAACAACTTTTACTTTTTTAATGTCAAAAACTTTCACATCCAATTGACCAACTTTGTATTTTTGATTATTAACTTTTAAATAGGCACTGACTGAATAATTTGACTTATTTTTGGGTAAATTCAAAGTGAATGTAGAATCATTTATTTGCGTAAACGAAATTAATTTTTCATTGAAATAAAACTCTATGCTGCTTTTATCTATTTTGGATTTACCTTGATTATTAATCCTTAAAACGGCATTTACAAAATCCGGTTCATTTTTACCTACTGATTTTATTGCTACAAAATAATTTTCTGAAAATTCTAATTTTATTTTTTTATAATTATTCTGCCATGCTTCATATTTAAAATTATCAAAGCCAAATTTTTGATTTTCATTAGCTTGAAAGTTTATTTCAATCAATTCATGTTTAGAATATTTTTCATCTTGCGAAAAGAATATAAAAGGCATTAAAATTAATAACGTGAAAAAATATTTCATTATCTATTATTTTGTCAATAAAAAAGGTGCATCAACTTGACGCACCTAGAATTTTCTATAATTTTATTTTTAATAAGCTTTTTCTTCACCTTTAAAAACATTCCAAACTGTAAGGAAAATAATTTTTAAATCCAATAAGAAATACCAATTTTCAACATACCAAACGTCATATTCAACTCTGTTTGACATTTCAATATCTTCTTTGGTTTCACCTCTGAATCCATTGATTTGTGCCCAACCTGTAATTCCAGGTTTCACTAATTGACGAACCATGTAATCATCAATAATTTTACTGTATTCAATGTTATGTTTCATCATGTGAGGTCGTGGCCCTACAATTGACATATCACCTTTTAAAACATTCCAAAATTGTGGTAATTCATCTAAACTTGTTTTTCTCAAAATATTACCAATTTTGGTAATTCTGGAATCACCTTTTGTAGCTTGAATGGTATCTGAATTTTTATTCACATACATACTTCTAAATTTATAGCAATCAAATTCCTTTTTATCTCTTCCTTGTCTTTTTTGGGCAAAGAAAATAGGTCCTTTAGAATTTAATTTAATTAAAATTGCAAGAATTGGAAATAACCAGGAGCAGATTGTGATTAAGGCAAAAAGACTGAAAGCAACATCAAACATACGTTTCACATTCCTCCAATGTGGTTCTTCTAAAGGTTCCTTTCTAATTGAAACAACTGGAATATCACCAAAATTTTTGACCACATATTTGTTGTGATAAAAATGATAATAATCTGGAATAATTCTGGTTCTTCCACCAAATTTATTTACAATTTCAGAAATATCTTCAATTTGTTTGATTTCAATGTTCGGAACAGCCACAATTACCTCGTGAATTTTATTTTTTTCTAGAATTGATTTTAAATCATCAATTTTACCTAGTAACGTTGTTCTTTCAAACTTTAAAGCCTCGTTATCTATGAATCCTACAACTTGATAACCTAAATCATTGTTTCTCAAAATCAAATTATAAAAACGAAGTGCAGCTTTTCCTTGCCCTACAATAACAATTCTTCGAATATTTAATCCTTTTCTTCTTAAACGTTTCAGGATTTTTTTAAGAATAAATTTTTCTAAAGTCAATAAAAAAATGGCAAAAATCAGATAGAAAACAACAAATTTTGGTCCATAAATTTGATAATCAACGAAAAACAATAAGAAAATTAACGTAATCCCTAAAGCACCAACACTGATAATTGTTTTGAAAATTTCATTTGCCAAGCCCTTCCTACTTCGGGAATCATTGTAAAGGTCGTTCGCTTTTACAATAAAATACCACGAAACAATTTGGTAAATAACAAACAACAACTCAAGTGGCTTGATCATTTCAAAATGAAATTTTTTGATGACCAAGACACTTAAGAATAAACTAATTGCAATGATAATTATATCAGAAACGAGTCTTAAAGTATAGATTTTATTGTTGTAAAATTGCATTTAGTAGAATGGAAATGTAGTTAATCTAGAGGTTTATGCTTTTTTATTGTCAACTTCCACTGAAGCTAAGTCTTCAGATTTATATTCTCCTGAATCTAATTTGTTTTTCAATTTTTTGAACGTATCAATTGTATATTTTACATCGTCTAAAGTATGCGCTGCAGTTGGAATTATTCGTAACATAATAACATCTTTTGGAACAACAGGATAAATTACGATTGAACAGAAAATGTTGTAATTTTCTCTTAAATCAAACGTTAAATTTGTTGCCTCAGCTAATGAACCTTGCATGAAAACTGGTGTTACTGGTGAATTTGTTGCACCAATATTAAATCCTGCATCACGGAAACCATCTTGTAAGGCATTAGTAATTTCCCACAATTTGTTTTTCAATTCTGGACGCGTTTTCAACAATTCTAAACGTTTTCTCGCTCCAATTGTGATTGTGATTGGCAATGCTTTTGCAAACATTTGAGAACGCATGTTGTAACGTAAAAATTCAATGATACTTTCTTCAGCACAAATAAATCCACCAATTGAAGACATTGATTTTGCGAAAGTTCCAAATAAAATATCGATTTCGCCTTGAACTCCTTGGTATTCACCAGCACCTTGACCAGTTTCACCTAAAGTTCCAAATCCATGAGCATCATCAACAAATAAACGGAAAGCATATTTTCCAGATTTACGGAATTCAACGATTTCTTTCAATTTCCCTTGATCTCCTGCCATTCCGAAAACTCCTTCTGTTATAACCAAAATTCCTCCTCCTGTTTTTTCAGCTAAAGCAGAAGCATTTTTCATTTGTTTATCAAAACTTTCCATATCATTGTGTTGAAACACAAAACGTTTTCCAGTATGTAAACGCATACCATCTAAGATACAAGCATGAGCTTCACTATCATAAACGATAATATCATTTCTATCAACTAATGAATCGATTGCAGAAACCATTCCTTGGTATCCAAAGTTAAGAAGAATACAATCTTCTTTCCCCATGAATTCTGCCAATTCATTTTCTAATTTTTCGTGTTCACTCGTCTGACCTGTCATCATTCTAGCTCCCATTGGGTATGCTAAACCGTATTGTTCTGCAGCTTTTGCATCAGCTTCACGAACTTCTGGATGATTTGCAAGACCTAAATAATTATTTAACGACCAAACTAAACATTCTTTACCACGGAAAATCATCTTATTTCCTAATTCTCCTTCTAATTTAGGAAAAGTAAAGTATCCGTGAACACCTTTAGAATATTGTCCGATTGGACCTCTGTTTTTTCTAATTTTGTCAAAAATGTCTTGAGCCATGAGCGTAATTTTAATAATTTATTATTTTGCAAAACTACAAAAAAATAGTGAATTTTAAAAATCTGATTTGATTTTTGTTAACTTTTGAAAGTTAATTCAGCTTATTTTTCTCACAAATTCTTATCAATTAGATAAATAAATGAAGAAATTGCGGCACAACCTAATTCTAATTCTCGTTTATTAACAGCTTCAAAAACATCGCTTTCTGCATGATGAAAATCAAAATAGCGCTGTGAATCTGGTACAAAGCCAAAAAGCGTTATTCCATCAAATTGCTTTTTCAAAGGACCAATATCGACACCTCCATAACCTTTTTGAAATTCATATAATTCATAAGGATTGAACAATTTATCAAAATTAAATAGGCTTTTGAATTTATCCAAATCTCCGTCACAGCTAAAACCTTTGGGTGCAAAACCTCCTCGATCGCTTTCTAAAGCTGCAATGTGTTTTTCTCCTTTCTCTTTGACAAAGCTTGCATACGTTTGTCCACCTTTGTTGCCATTTTCCTCATTCATAAAGAAAACTACTCTTAAAGTGTGTTTCGGTTTGTAATTCAATACTTTTAACAATCGCAAAGCTTCTAAACAATGTACAATTCCAGCTCCATCGTCATGCGCTCCTTCTCCAGCATCCCAAGAATCTAAATGCCCACCAAAAGTGATGATTTCATCTGGTTTTTCAGTTCCTGTAATTTCTCCTATTACGTTGTAACTAGTAACATCTGCCAAAGTTTGACAATCCATTTCAAAAATGAATTCAAGCTCCCCTTTTTTGAGAAATTCTCCAATTAATTCAGAATCATTGGTAGAAATTGCTGCTGCGGGAATTTTCTCAACAGCCTCATCGTAATGCATTGATCCTGTGTGAGGATGATCGTCTAAAGATGAAGCCAAGGAGCGAATTACAAGAGCTTTTGCTCCTAATTTTGCTGCTTCAACTGCCCCATCGCCTCGAATTGGGTAACAACCGCCATAAGCTTTAAAAGTATTTATATCATTTTGATTAAATGCTTGACTCAAAAAAACAATTTTTCCTTCAACATCTTTTCGCTTTGCTTTTTTAAGTTCGTCGATGTTTGAAAATTCAATTAATTGCCCCTTCAAAATTCCATTTGTTCCAATTGAACCACCTAAAGCCAAAATTTTAATGGGAGAAACATCACCTTTTTGGTTTTTTACCCATGCAGCTTCTTTTGTTCCTCTTTCCCAATGTGGAACTTTTATTTCTTGCAAATAAACTTTGTCAAAATCATAAGATTTCATTTTCGCTTCGCCCCACTCTACTGCCATTTGTGCTTGCGCTGAACCAGATAAACGAGCGCCAATATCTTTGCACAAAGAACGTAAATCTTCGTAAGAATTTCCTTTGCTCAGAGCTTCATCGTATATTTTTCGGATAAAAGCTGAATCGCTTTGTGCGAAAAAAGTAATATTTATGATAAGAATAATTGATGTGAAGAATAATTTCATTTTAAAAAATTAAGAATTAAAAGAGAAAAATTAAAAATGGAAAATTGAGTAGCTAAAGCTTATTTGATTAATATGTTTCGAGCAAGGATTTCAAGTCTTTTAAACCTTCTTCGTAGTCTTTTCCTACATATTTTTTAATCATTGGCTTCAATAAACGACTTAGAGGAAAGGAAAATACGGAATTTAATCCCCAAGTTACTTTGCATGTTCCATCCATTTCTTCAATCGTGAAATCAGCAAACGATTTAGCTTGTTTTCCAAAATACAATTCATGTCTGACAAATTCATTTTCTTGTAATTCAACTAAAATCATTTTTCCAGAGCTAACTTTTTTATTCCCTGACCAAGAATAAGAGGAACCGATTTCCATTTCCTTCCCGCTAAAATCTGATGTCATATTTAGATCTTTTTTTGACCATGGACTCCAAATGACAAACTTTTCAAAACTTGCTAAATGAGGGAAAATTTCTTCTTTTGATTTTGAAATTAAAATTGATTTTTCAACTCTTAAATAGGGGGAAAAAAAACTGGTGATTATTAATAAAAGTAGAAAAATTGCCGAAATTCCTAATAAAATAAAAATGATTGTTTGCATAGTTTTTTTTAGAATAATAAGTATCAAAAATAATATATTTATTGATGATACTTATAAAGTTAGAACAAAAATTAATTAAATGTTAAATTTAAAATTAATTTCGTTCTTTTTCATTGCCAAAAAGAACCAAAAGTCTAGTGCCTGAAAACGCATCTACCTTTCAACAAACGACGCTAAAAATTCAAAACTCGTTTCACTCAAACACTTGAATTTTTCACGCTTACTTATTGTGAAAGGTGCCAGATTTACGTTTTCTAAGCACACAATTTTCGTAGAAGTAATAAATTAATTTTTAAATTAAAAATTTCACTGGCATCTGTTAGTCAATCAAAAATATTTTGAACAATATAGTTCAATTAAAACTAAAATTTCTATTTTTACAAGCATCATGGTATTACAACTAGAAAATATTAGCAAATCGTATTTCCAAAAATTAGCTTTGGAAGATGTTTCTCTGACTTTAATGGAAGGTGAAATTTTTGGTTTACTTGGTCCAAATGGTGCTGGAAAAACCTCAATCATCCGAATCATAAACAAAATCATTGAAGCAGATAAAGGAAGTGTACGTTTCAAAAAAGAATTGATGCTCGACAAACATTTGATTCATTTTGGATATTTGCCCGAAGAACGTGGTTTATACAGAACAATGACTGTGAAAGATCATGCTTATTTTTTAGGAAGATTGAGGGGAATGTCAAATTCTGACATCAAAATTCAACTCAATTATTGGTTAGAAAAATTTAAAATTACGGATTGGGCGAACAAACGAATTGAAGAACTTTCGAAAGGAATGGCGCAAAAAGTTCAATTTATTTGTGCTGTTTTGCACCAACCACAAATCTTGATTTTAGATGAACCTTTTAGCGGATTTGACCCCATAAATGTTGAATTAATTCAAGACGAATTAAAAAACATGAAAGCCAATGGAAAAACAATCATGCTTTCGAGTCACAACATGAAATCAGTGGAAGAAATTTGTGATCGAGTTGCTTTAATTCATAATTCTAAAAAAATATTAGAAGGTTCCGTCAGCAAAATTCGGGATGACCGTAAAAATGGAACTTACGCCATTCGCTTCCGAGGAAATATGATTGGCTTTGTAAATGCACTTTGGACTGGTTTTGAATTGATTGACAAAGAATTACTGAGCGAAAATCGTTTCATTGCTTACGTGAAAATGCGTAACGAAAATAATTTTCAGGACTTACTTAAAACGCTTTTAGGTCAAGTGGAAATTGAAGCTGCGTGGGAAGTTACGCCAAGTATGCAGGAGATTTTTATTGAGATGGTTCAAGATAATTAAGAGTAAAGAATTAAAAGTTAAAAATTGAGAATCCAAAGTGACAACACATTTTTTGTACTTTCAACTTCCATTTTTCACTCTTCATTCTTCACTTTTAACTTTTAACTTTTTCGTTGTAAAAATAAGAAAATAATCGTGTCATTATCGTTTGTTTTCAAAAAAATCTTTCATTAATTGTCCACATTCTTGCGCCATAATTCCATTTTCGACAAGAGTTTTGGGATGGTAAAGTGATTTCTGAACCGTTCCTGCGCCTCTTTTTTCATCTCTAGCAGCAAAAACTACTCGATCGATTTGCGACCAATATAAAGCTCCTGCGCACATAACACAAGGTTCTAGGGTGACAAAAAGCGTACAACCAGTCAAGTATTTTGCTCCTAAATAATTTGAAGCGGCAGTCAATGCTTGAATTTCAGCATGCGCTGTAACATCAATTAACTGTTCTGTTAAATTGTGAGCTCGTGCAATAATTTGATTATTGGCAACTACTACTGCTCCAACAGGAATTTCATCCATTTCAAAAGCAATCATCGCTTGCTGAAATGCCTGCTTCATAAAATATTCGTCGTTGAAAGGAGAAATCATTTTTTTATTTTTGGTTGATTACAAAATTAAAAAAAATGATGGAAAAGCACTTAATTTTAAAAGAACAAAAAAAAATCTCTCAAAACTAATCATTCAAAAGTCCATTTCACTTTGAAAATAATCGATTTTTTCAACAGAATCTTTTTTGAAACCTGAAATTTGAAAGCCTATTAGACGAATCGGTTTTTTTAATGGAAAAACTGAATCTACTAAATCTGTACACATTTTTAGAAGTACTTTTTCAGAATTAATTTCTTGAATAGATGTTTTCGATTTTGAATTTAAAGTAAAATCATTAAATTTAATCTTTAAACTCAAGGTTTTACCAAATTGTTTGTGTTTTGAATAGCGAATCCATAGGTTTTTGGCAATTTTTGTAGCTTCTTTTTCAAAAGAATATTTATCAAAAATGTCTTTAAAAAAAGTACTTTCTACCGCAATGCTTTTTCTTTCTCTTGAAGATTCTACTGGACGAAAATCCAAGCCACGAGAGATATTATAAAAGTAAACACCTGACTTTCCAAAATGAGTCGTTAAAAACTCAAGGCTTTGCTGATTTAGTTGTTTTCCCGTTGGAATTCCAAGTTCAATCATTTTATCTGCTGTGACTTTTCCTACTCCAAAAAATCGATGAATCGGCAGTTTATAAATGAAATCAATAGCTTCATTTTCTTTGATAATAAATAAACCATCTGGTTTTTCTTGATCAGAGGCCATTTTTGCCAAAAATTTATTAAAAGATACTCCAGCAGAAGCGATTAGGTTTAGTTCATTTTTAATGTCGTTTTTAATTGCTTGAGCAATAAAAGTTGCAGATTTTATATTTAATTTATTTTCTGTTACATCTAAAAACGCTTCATCTAACGAAAGTGGTTCGATGATATCTGTATATCGTTCAAAAATAAGCCTAATTTCTTTTGAAATTTCTTTGTATCGTTCAAAGCGAGGTTTTGCAAAAATCAATTCCGGACACATTTTTGCAGCCATTTTAGAACTCATTGCCGATTTAACTCCAAATTTTCTTGCTTCGTAACTTGCAGCTGCAATTACTCCACGTTCGCTATTTCCACCTACGGCAAGAGGCTTGTTTCTGTATTCTGGAAAATCTAACTGTTCAACAGAAGCAAAAAATGCGTCCATATCAACGTGAATTATTTTTCGATTTTCCATTACTATTTTTTTTTAAAAATCAAATATTTATACAAAAACCACGTTTTATTTAGATAAATGAATAAATATTATTTTTTTTGCTCAATTATTGGCATAAATTTACGATTTTTGTATCACATTTTTTAAAGTATGATTCTAAAGCTTGCAATTTTAACTTTATTTATTTTCTTTTCTACCCTTTTTATAAGTGAAATGAATTCAGAAAATCTAGATTCTATGTATTCAAAAAAAATCATGTATGATAAAAATTTGAAAGAAGAAATGATTTTTGCTGATTTTTTTAGCCCTAATGGAGATGGTCATAACGATACTTTTGTTGTGAAAAATATTGATGAATATCCTATCAACAAAATGCACATTTTTAATCGTTGGGGTGAAATTGTTTTTTCCTCTGAGCCTTACAAAAATGACTGGGATGGCACTATGAATACTCAAAACCAATGGTTCGGAAAAACTTTGCCTGAAGGAATGTATTTCTATCGATTTGAATTCATAATTGGAGACTTTATTACTCAGACGAACGGTAAAATCATGTTGAAAAGATGAGAAGTATTATTATTTTATTTTCATTTATTTTTATCTTCAATGTTTCCGCTCAAACGCGTTATAAGTTGAAGCAATACATGATACATCCTACTGTCTTCAATCCTGGTTTTGCAGATCCCGAATCAAAATATTCAATTAATTCGCTTTATAGAAGACAATGGTTGCGCCAACAAAATTATCCTGAGACATTTTTCATATTTGGACATTACAATTTTGATAATACACATAGTGTCACTGGTCAAATTTCTAATGATTTAATGAACCAATATAATCAATTTGAAATTTCTGGTTCTTATGTTTACAACATTGATCTGGGAAATGATTTTAATTTAGGATTGGGTGCAAAAATTGGATTTAATGAGCAAAATTT
>CAMBRH010000007.1 GCA_945870115.1 Chitinophaga pinensis
ATCTTGAGAAACTAAAAAACCGATATGGAAATTAGCTAAACTTTTGTTTGCTAATGAAAATGTAAATAACAATAAAAATAAAAATTTAATCATATTTTCTGATCTTAAAATATTTTTGTAATTTTCTTAATTTCTTCAATTAATGTTGAAATGTACAAACTATTTTTGAAACAACAATAGTTATGCCAAATATATTCGTCAAATATATTTATTTTTTCGACAAATAAAAAATAAATTGAATTATATCTTTGAAATATCTACATGTCTAAGCATCTCAGAAACCATTTTTTCCAGAGTAAATTGCTCTCGCCAATTCCAATCATTTTTAGCAAATGAATCATCAATTGAATTTGGCCATGAATCGGCGATTTTTTGTCTAAAATCTTGATTATAAGTGATTTCAAATTCAGAAATGTGTTTTTTAATTTCTTCAGAAAGTGTTTTAGGCGTAAAACTAATTCCTCCTAAATTATAACTAGATCTAATTTTAATATTTTCAATTGGAGCCTCCATTAATTCAATTGTTGCTCTAATTGCATCTTCCATAAACATCATTGGAAGTTTTGTATTTTCAGATAAAAAAGAAGTATATTTTCCCTCCTTCTTTGCGTGATAAAAAATGTCTACAGCATAATCAGTTGTTCCACCACCAGGCAAACTGGTATAAGAAATTAATCCTGGATAGCGAATGCTTCTCACATCAACTCCAAAATTATTAAAGTAATACTCACACCATCTTTCACCTGCTTGCTTTGAAATCCCATAAACAGTTGATGGCTCCATAATTGTATATTGAGGCGTTAAATCTTTAGGTGTTGTGGGTCCAAAAACAGCAATTGAACTAGGCCAAAAGATTTTTTTCAAATATCCTTCTTTTGCTAAATCCAAGATTGTGAAAAGTCCTTCCATGTTTAATTTCCACGCAAAATCTGGATTTTTTTCGGCAGTTGCAGAAAGTAAAGCAGCTAAAAGATAAACCTCTGTAATTTTATTTTTGATGACATAAGAACTTACTTGTTCTTTATTAAGCACATCCAACTTTGTGTATTCACCACCTAAAAATTGATTATTTTCCATGTCATGGACGTCGGCCGCTATAACACATTGAGCGCCAAAACGTTTACGCAATTCAATTACAAGTTCAGTACCAATCTGACCACAAGCTCCAATGAGTAGAATTTTCTTCATTTTTCAAAAAAAGTTTCAACAAAATTACTATTATAGTTTAAATAATTGATAATACTTTGAAAATGTTTAAATTTTAACGCCTTTTATTTTTAAGTTTCAATGTAAAATCATATTTTTGTCTCAAATAAATTATTAAATAATGAGTTGGAGTGGCTTAAAAGAATTTTTAAATTTCTTAATAAAAAGGAATCCAGAATGAATCTGTCTATTTTTTTAAACAATTAAGTAGATATTCATTTTAAACAAATAAAATATGCCAATTTACCATAAATTAGGTTTAATTCCACCAAAAAGACACACTATTTTTGAGAATCCAAAAGGTGGGATTTATTACGAACAATTATTTGGTACAGAAGGTTTTAATAGTCATTCTTCCTTGATGTACGAGGTTCATAGACCAACTCAAGTTAAAGAAATTTTAAAATCATATTCTGTTGCACCAAAAATTGCGATTGATAAAAATATAAAATCTTTGTTATTACAAGGATTTCAAGTTTCGCCTCAGGATGACTTTTTAGATAGTCGTAAACCAATGCTTTTAAATAGCGATTGCACAATTGGTTTAGCTGCTCCAAAAAAATCTTTGCGTTCTTATTTTTATAAAAATGCGGATGCTGATGAGATGATTTTTGTCCATCGAGGAACAGGAACTTTAAGAACTTTTTTAGGAAATATTCCATTTGAATATGGCGATTATTTAATTATTCCTAGGGGAATGATTTATCAAATTGATTTTGATACGGAAGACAATCGTCTATTGTATGTTGAATCGTTTGCACCTTTTCATACACCATTGCGATACAAAAGTTCTTCAGGACAATTATTAGAGCATTCACCATTTTGTGAAAGAGATTTTAAATTGCCACAAGATTTAGAAACCTTTGATGAAAAAGGAGATTTTTTAATTAAAGTTAAAAAAGAAGGAATGATGCATGAAATTATTTATGCCACACATCCTTTTGATGTTATAGGTTGGGATGGTTATAATTTTCCTTATGGTTTTAGCATTCATAATTTTGAACCAATAACGGGAAGAGTTCATCAACCACCACCAGTGCATCAGACTTTTGAAACGGCAAGTTTTGTGGTATGTTCTTTTGTACCTAGAATGTATGATTATCATCCAAAATCAATCCCAGCACCATATAATCACAGTAATGTTGATAGTGATGAAATGCTATATTATGTAGATGGAGATTTCATGAGTCGAAATAACATTGAACAAGGACATATTACTTTACATCCAAAAGGTATTCCTCATGGTCCAGCTCCAGGAGCTTATGAGAGAAGTATTGGTCACACAGAAACACAAGAATTAGCTGTAATGGTTGATACTTTTAGACCCCTAATGGTTACAGAAGATGCAATGAGAATTGATGACGGAAAGTATTACAAATCATGGGTAGATTAAAATTCATTTAAAAAATTAATAATAAAAATTATGTCAGAAAATATAAAAAATGTTGAATATGGTTTGGAGAAAATTTTTGAGGGAGCTCAAGATTTCTTGCCTTTATTAGGAACTGATTACGTAGAGTTTTATGTTGGGAATGCTAAGCAAGCTGCTCATTTCTATAAAACTGCCTTTGGATTTCAATCTCACGCCTACGCCGGTTTGGAGACAGGATTAAAAGATCGCGTATCTTATGTATTAAAACAAGATAAAATTAGGTTAGTTTTAACTACTGCCTTGACAAGTGATTCACCAATTGGGGAACATGTAAAAAAACATGGAGACGGTGTTAAAATTGTTGCTTTATGGGTTGAAGATGCTCGTAAATCTTGGGAGGAAACTACAAAAAGAGGTGCAAAATCCTATATGGAACCAACAGTTGAGACTGATGAGCACGGAGAAGTTGTTAGAGCAGGAATTTACACGTATGGAGAAACTGTTCACATGTTTGTTGAACGTAAAAATTACAAAGGAGATTTTCTTCCAGGATTTCAAAAATGGGAAAGTGATTACAATCCAAGTTCTGTGGGCTTAAAATTTATTGACCACATGGTTGGAAACGTTGGCTGGGGAGAAATGAATACTTGGGTACAATGGTACGAAGAGGTAATGGGATTTGTAAATTTCCTTTCTTTTGATGACAAACAAATTCACACAGAATATTCTGCTTTAATGAGTAAGGTGATGAGCAATGGAAATGGTAGAATTAAATTTCCAATCAACGAACCAGCAAAAGGGAATAAACGTTCACAAATTGAAGAATATTTAGACTTTTATGAAGGTCCAGGTGTACAACATTTAGCTGTAGCGACTAACGATATTATTCAAACAGTTACTGAATTAAAAGCGAGAGGTGTAGAATTTCTTCCACCACCACCACAAGCTTATTACGACGAAATTCCTGAAAGATTAGGTGTTCACCGAGATATGATGAAAGAAGATATTAGCTTACTTCAAAAATTATCTATTCTTGTAGATGCTGATGAAGATGGTTATTTGTTACAAATTTTCACTAAACCTGTTGAGGATAGACCAACTTTATTTTTTGAAATCATTCAAAGAATGGGGGCTAAAGGTTTTGGAGCAGGAAATTTCAAAGCACTTTTTGAAAGTATTGAAAGAGAACAAGCGAAAAGAGGAACTCTATAGTAGATTGACAAGCTCTTAAATTTATACTTAATATAATGCTTAAAACTCTCCATTTCGATGGAGAGTTTTTTATTTTATTATAACAACTTTTGGTATAATTTTTTATTTTAAATCATTCTACCTTCATTTATCAATCTCAATCAAAAAAGTATTCAAATCAGTCACAATATTTTCTTGTCGTTTTACTTTTTTACGGATTTTATCTGCTTCAACAAAATCTTTGTTTTTTTCAAAAGCTTCGATTTTCAAATTGCTTTCTTTCAAACTTTCATCAATCATATTTGCTAAGAAACTTACATTTTGTGGCATAAACATTTTTGTATATGTCCCTCCAATTGCATATTGTTTTTTATAAAGATTAAGAGCTTTTTCTTGTAAGTCAACACTTTGATGTGTCATAAAATAGGAGAAACCATTCAAACACAAAATTGCATCATATCCAGTAACATTGTTTTCATTCATGATTTTTTCAAAGAATGGAAAATTTTCAGCTGTTCCTTTTGCTGCATAAATTTGTGCAATTGTTGAGGTTAATTTATTTGATTTCTCGTTTTCTAGACTTTTTGCTTTTTGCATTCCTAGAATCTCATTCTTTTTATTTAGTTCAGATAACGCCGTTCCAATTACTAAAAAAGATGAATCTTTTTCGATTGCTGAAATACATAAATCTTGAAAATCCGAGGCTCCCATTTTTTTTGACAAAAAGACTAAAGCTTCTGCTCTTACAGCCGATTTTTCATCTTTTTTAGCAAATGAAGTTATTTCCTCAATTGCTGAAACTAAATTTTGACCTTCAAGTAATTCTGCTTTTTCAATAGCAAGTAAGCGAATGTTCCAAAATGGATCATTTAAAGCATCTAAAATCATTTTTTGTGACTCAGTATTTAATGTTTTTGTTCCAGAAATTAAAGCACTTTTTCTAGCCAAATAACGTTTTCCATTATAATATTGATGCACATACTGAGTTTCAGGTTTTACTTCATCAATGATCCCTAAAGTTGCTTGTTGGTTGTCAAAAAGCACATTTTTTAACGTTCCTGAAACTGGAAATGAGAAAATATTATCAACTTTGTCAACAATAACTTTATATGAATGCGCTCCCAAATCATCAAAAACTACAATTTCAATTGGCAATTTGTATAGTGGAACTTTTGAAAAATTTTGATTTTGGTAAATTTTTACTGTAACGGTTTTATTTTCAGCAGAAAAAATTTGTTCAACACTTAATTCGGGATGTCCAGATGCTTCAAACCATTGTGAAAAAAACCAATTCAAATCCTGACCAGAAACTTCCTCAAAAGCCAAACGTAAATGGTGAAATTCAGCTGGCTTATACTGATTTGTTGTTAAATACAGTTTTAATCCTGCAAAAAATGCTTCGTCACCTAAATGTGTTCGCAACATATTCAAAATTCTTCCGCCTTTATTATAAGAATGTCCGTCAAACATTTGTTCTTTGTCGGCATAATCTCGCCAAATTAAATTGTGATGTCCGCCATTTTCCGCTGATTGATAATATCCTTGCTTTTCGTTTTCAGCATTGTAATCAGCTTCATCCAAACCATAACGGTGTTCGTCCCAAAGGTATTGTGAATAATTTGCAAATGATTCATTCAATGGTAAATTGGACCAAGACTCACAGGTTACCAAATCGCCAAACCAATGGTGAAATAATTCATGTGCGATGGTAGAATTATCGTTTTCATCCAATAATTCTCTTTTTGTTTTATACGCATAATCACCAAAAATGACAGCCCCAGTATTTTCCATAGCTCCTGAAACATAATCTCTCACAATGATTTGATTGTATTTATCCCAAGGATATTCTACTCCCGTTAAGTCTGAAAAGAATTTTATCATTGCTGGAGTTTCACCAAAAATTGCCTGAGCAGAACTTTCCCATTCTGGTTCAACATAATAATTAACTTCCATTTTTGAACCATTTTTTCTGGTGTAGGAATCTTTCACAACTTTAAATTCTCCAACTCCCATCATGAACAAATAAGTTGGATGTGGTAAATCTTGTTTCCAATGATCTGTTTTTGTTCCGTTTGAATTAATAGTAGATTTTACCAATAATCCATTTGATAATGTGGTATATTTTGAATCAACGGTAATGAAAATTTCTTGCGTTGATTTTACGTTTGGTGCATCAATTGTTGGAAACCAAACTGAACTTGATTCTGTTTCTCCCTGCGTCCAAATCTGTGGCATTACTGATTTATCTTCTCCTTTTGGATTGATGAAATATAATCCTTTATCACTTGTTATAGCATCACTTCCTGAAGTTTTACGCTCATCAGGCTTAGCAATATAGGAAATTTGAAGTGTATAGATTTCGTTTCTTGTATAAGTTTTATCTAATTTAATTCTCAAGAATAAATTGTCATAAGAAAATTGTAAGGTTTCTCCATTCATAGTAACAGATTTGATTTCCATTCCTTTTGCATCTAAAATCAAACTATCTGTGGCGTAAAAATGTGGCTTTGCAGTTAGGATTTCTCTTCCAATTAATTGAGATTTTTGCCAATCAAAACTGACTGCTAATTGTGTATGAATTAAATCAGTGAAAATCGTTTCTGAAGCATGAAATACTTTTTGTTGCGTTAAATTAATTTCAGCTGTATCTGTAAATGTTTGTAGTTCATTCCACATTATTTCTGGAACAATTTCACCAGATTTTTTGGTTTTAGAAGTTCCACAAGAAATTAAAAAAGAGATAGCTGAAAAGTAAATGAAATATTTCATGTTTTTTGAATAAAAATAGACATCAAAAAAACGAAAAAAAAGTGAGAAATGGGCGTTTTTTTTGCTTAAGGTTAAAATTAATGTTGAAAGGAGTGAAATAGTTATGAGTTAAGAACTATGAATGAAGAATTGGAATTTTAAAGTTCTACACCTATTTTGTAACAAAATAAGAATTAGTCTTATGTCTTAAGTCTTTCAGTCTTAAGTCCATTTTAGAGTCCCGCTAAATTTAATCTAATTTTAATTCCAGCGCTAGTATTTCCAGTAGGATAAGATGTTGCAATTTTTGGTGTATTAATCACTTGGTCGTAATACAATTGAATCGTTACATTTTGTCCGATGTTATAATCTGCTGAGGATTTAATTGAAATAACACGTTGACCAGCAGTTGCTTGATTTGTGTTTTCAACAACTTTTCTAACGATGGTAGAATTATCTCTGAAAGAAAAATCAAAGCGCAAATTAATATCACTTGGTGGAAATTTATTTAATGCTTTTATTTTTTTGAATTTCACTTTAGAGAATTTGTAACCTGATCCAATAACAATTTCTTTTCCTGAAATTTCAGTTAATTGATTATTTGCTAAAGATAAGGTTGCATTTCTGTCCTTTTTAAATTCAAATTTAGTTATCAATCCTTGTCCTTTTACATTCCAAGTTGCATCAACACCAATTAAAGGTGAGAAACGCTCAGAGATAGAAATTGATTGCATTTGTCTTCCTGAAATGAAATTATTGTTCAAATCAACCGCTGCAGGATTTCCATTGTCATCAATTTGGGCATTCAAATTTGTTTGTAAACCTGCGACACTGACAGTTGAAGTATAACCATGTTTTACAACGAAATTTTTGAATATTTTTTTCGTTTTTTCAAATTTCGTTAAACCATTGTAATTGATAGTCCAATTTGGAAGCGGAACGTTTCTAAATGGATTGATATTTTTTTCATTCACAGTTTTTCCAGAAAATGAAGTTAAAAATGCTCCAATAACAACTTCTTGCTGCGAACCATCATATCCAGAAAAATAACCTGATCCTATTTCTTGAGAATTTTCATTCAATCTTCCTAAAACTCCTGATGCTGCCACTCTATTTGCTCTTAACAAGTCGAATGTTTCGGATTTATATTCTTCTCCAAGTTTTACAAAAGCTGAATTAATGGAAATTGTTGAATAAGTTAATGTTCCTGTTTCCATTTTACTTTGTGACTCGTATTGCGAAGTCAAATCATTCCAACGGAAAAAATCTGCTGAATTTAAACCATAATTTCTATTTAAACTCAATTCAATTGTCAAATCTTTCATTGGTTCAAGCGTTGCTCTTCCAGAAATATTTTGAGAATGCGTAATTGTATGCTGACGATTTAAAGAAGGAGTTTGCACTAACCAATTGTTGTCAGCGGCAGTTCTAGCGATATCAAAACCGTTTTCTTTTCCGTAAATATCGTATCCTTGTTTTCCAAAATTAAATCCAGCAACTGGAGCTGCAAATCCGTTTGAGAAACCTAAATAACGAGTTTCTTGATTAAATCCAGGTAATAAAGTTCCATCATTTAGAACATAAGTTCCAGAAACATTTCTCACAGACATAACTAATCGACCTAAATATCCAGCAACAGGATGAACCTTTCCTTTTCGTTTTTTCTCAGCTTCTTCCTCGCGTTTTTTCTTTCTTTCTTCTCTTTTTTCAAGCCTTAATTTCTTTCTTAGCTCTTTTGGAGTCATTTCAGATTCAGGTTTTTCTGGCTCAACTTTTTCATTGGTCTTTATTGGAACTGTGGTTTTTGGTTTCACTGTTCCTCTTTGTTGTTTTCCGTCATCCAATATTTTTTTGAAAAATGGAACTTTGTTGTATAAAGTTACAAAATTCATTTGCGCTGTGAGATTTACAACACGAGAATTTTGAATCACATTTCCGTATTCACTTTGTCCTAGCGGTCCACGTTGCCAATTGTACGTTCCACTATATTTTGCATTGGCTGTCACCCAATTTAAGATTGGAATTTTGTCAAATGGAACGTTATAACTAAAATTATAATCGTGTGTATAATCAGTTGTTTTTCCAAAGGTATTCATTTGAGTACGGATGGAATCTTTGAATAATTTGAAACTATTTGGATCTAATTTTCTATCAACAATTCCGTTTGCTTCATCAAATAATGCTCTGTTATTTGCATTAAAACCAAATTTCAAATTTTTAGTAATATCATAGCCCAATGTATAAGTTCTATTCCAAAAAAATGATTTTACGTATACTGGAGAAAACTCATAATCTGGAGCCAAATTATTTCTAATTTTTCGCTCGTTGTAACTTCTTTGTAAATCATTGTTGAATGAAATATTTTTTGGAGTCAAGTATAAATTCATGTCACGAACCATTGCCCACCAAGGAGATTTTTGCATGAATTTAACCTTTTTGAATGGCTCAATTGGTTTTGCATTAAACGAATAAGCGTAAGTTAATCCACCCTTCCACAATTTTGTTCTATCGTAATCTAAGTTAAAATCGCGTCTTAAATTTTCACTATAAGAATAACTTACGGCAAAATTTGAAATGTCAAAAAAGTGTGCAGTTGCTCCATCTTTTCTTTCTTTTCTAACATTTGTAAAATTGTATGATTTACGTTCATTTAAATCTTGTCCCAATTGAGCTCTGCGTTTTCTTTCCACAAGATCTTCGTAATCTTTTAGTTTAATGTCAGGATTAAATGGGTCATATTCTGGGTTGATAACTCCAATTGAATAACCATAAAAGAATGGTAACGATAATCTTGCTCTTTTACCTAAAAACTGACCCAATTGCATGTTTGTATTGAAATCAAAATTGATTTGCTCGTTTCTTTGTCTTTCTTGAACACGGCTTTCAATTGAACCCCAATTTATTCCTTTGTAACTACCAGACATGGAAACATTTGCAAAATCTGCTGCTTGAACTTGCATTCTTGCAACTGCGGCGCTTCCACCACCATTTTGGAAATCAGATAAACGTAATTCATTTACCCAAAAAATTCCACATTTTGAAAGTCCATCATCAGCCCAAGCATTGTCATCAGTTTTCTTAGGATTACGAATTCCAATCATAATCGTTCTAATTCCTTGTAAATTTGGACTTCCTTTTACCTTTAGTAAACGTTTGGCATTTTCTGGGTCAATCCCAACATATTCCACTGAATTTGTTAAACTAGAATTAGGATCTTCTGTAACTAAATTTCTTTTTTTCTTTAAAGCCAATAAATTGTCAAAATCTATTTCAACCATATTTCCATCTGGCCAAATATCTGTATCTAAAGAAGCTCCCCAAATTGTTGGACTAAGTGGCATTTCGTATTCGTAATAATTATCAGTAAAATCAGTTCCAAGTCTTACAAATAAAGTTACATCTTCATTATTTAGAGGTTTTGCTTTAGAAAATTCTTCAGCATGAACAAACAATTTCATTTTTTTGTAAGTACGAACATCAAATTGTACATTTTTGTAGGCTGCACGAGCATCGCCGTCTTTTAAATCACAAACTTCCAATAACAATGATTGCTCATTCATTTGTCTTTGTTGCACTTGAGAAGGATCTACTTCTCTAACAATTGTTGGAGGAATTACATAATTTACAGGTTCACGTTGTGAATTTTCCTCGATGTTTACAGCACCAATATTGAAAGTTGTTAAGTTAGGATCTGTTTGAATAACTTCTCCTGGTGAAGTTAAATCATGCACATATCTTCTCCATTCACCACGGATAAATTCTAATCTTGCAAAACGTAAAACAACTTCTTCATCAAAATCTTTCATGAACATACGCATAAATCGAATCGAACGAAAATCGGTAATTCCATTTATTACTCTTTGTGGTTCAGCTAAAGGAACTTTAAATTGAATCCAACGTTCTGTTTTATTTCCGTTTTTAAATTCTTGAATATTTGTAATGTAATTTTTTCCTACTTCTAAATCATTTGGTCTTAAACTTACTTTGTATTGGAAATAACTTTCAGATTCAGACAAATTGTTATCTTGATTAATATCTTCATTGTCAGGCATATTTGTTGCTTGAGTTGGATATTTATCAGCATTTGCTGTATCAGACATTTCGGTAGTTGGGGAATTTCCCTGCATTCCGTTGTATCTTTTGTAACGGGTTAAAATATCCGCAGCCTCAGAATCATAATTATCATCACGATAAAAAATAAAATCATCATTTGAAGGGTCTGAAATCATTCTTGCTTTTACATCGGCTGATAAAGTTGTATTATTTTGAACCCAAGAAATATAAGATTGATAGGCAACTTTTTCTTGTTCATTTGTATATCCATCCAAGCCTAAATCTTGATTGATTCGTGTTGCAGGATCTGTATCAAAGGCATTTACAACAACTTGCTGCGTTGAAACTTTTGCCCAATCTGTAGTATCAACATTTTCTCCAACTCCTGTTAAAGGAAGTCCATTTTCAAAACTTTTTCGAGAATCCGTTAAAACATCCTCTGAAATATTTCCTAAATTGAAATATAAATCTCCACCATTGTGTGTAGAATTAGGATTTACATTTTCCGCATCTTCATTGAATGGATCCAACATCCAAAATTGGATGAATTCGATGTTTGTTTGCTCAAAATCATTCGTTGACAAGGAACGCATAATTCCTCCCCAACGATTTTGTGGATTTGAAAATTGGCCTGTTCCTAAGACAGTATTGGTTGTATCATAATTATACATTCCCCTTTCTGTAGGATAATATGCCAACTCTAACATCGGAATATTGGAGAAAGTCCCAACTTGTTGTTGCAAATTTGGAAAAATATCTTGTTGTTGTACCAAACGCATTCTACTGTCAGAAAGCATTTGTGGGTCTTGTTTAATGTGCTGAGGCGTTAAATTATTATTTTGGTAAAACAATAAATCAATCAAATACCAACTTGTTTTAGCTCTTTTAAAACCTGAACTTAGATTTTTTTTCGTTGCTTCAGGAAATAAATCATTTTGACCTTGTGGAATTGAAGCTAATTTCCAAGCGCTGACTGTTCGTAAATCAATTGTACTTTGACTCCCTTCAAAATCATCGACATAAGAAACACCTTCTTTGGAAATTGCTCTAGGAACTCCAGGAATTAAGTGGGCAATTTCTCCTGTAAATGAAATATTTGATTTTGCTTTCGTAGAAATTACTGGCAAGAAATCAACTAATTTAGTCAAAAATGGTAAATCCTTTTTGAAAGCAATATCTAAACCTAAAACATTGTTTTTGAATGGTTCACTTCCCATGTCAACTTTCGCAGTAACAGGTCTTTCCATCATTCTCATCCACGTTGCACCTACATTAAAATCTTGTCCAAATCTATAATTTAAATGTGTTCCTAACAAAGATTTTGATTGAAAACCAAAGACAGAATTACTTTCAATAGAAATTTTAATTGGCGTATTTGATTCTAAAATTCCTGTATTTAATATTTTTACACGACCTAAATTGTAATCAACGGTGAAATCTGTTCCTTCAACCAATTTTGAACCTCCAGCTGTAACCGTTACTGCGCCTTGCGGAACGTTTAGTGAATTTAAAGGAATATCTGAACTGATGGAAGACTGATATTGACCTCTGAATAAAAACCTATTTTTTGCAGGAATTTGCTGTGCTGCTGTTTTCGTAGAATCATATAATTCAGTATAGGCAATGGTATTTGCTGTGATTTCAGGAATTCCTTGCGCAATCATTTTATCGTACAAGGTTTTTCCAAAAGGTTTAGCAGTTGAAAAATATACTCGTCCATTTTTTGGATTAATTGTTCCGCCATTTTCAGCCCTATTCCCTACAAAAGTCATTGGAGCAAAATCGAATAATCCATCAGAAAATGGTTGATTATTCATATTTAATTTATCCATTTCTACTAAAGTCACCAATTGTTCTTTATCTAATCCAGCATAAGGGAAAAAATTTACAGGTAAACTAGTTTCTGGATTATTGTATAAAACATCCAATCTAAAACCTTGTTTGTCCAATTGATAAGCACCAATTGAATAAACATTTTTCATCATCAAATTCCAAATTTTCAATTTTGGTTTGGTAATAGTTGGTTTTAGAAGTTTTAAAATTAAGGCATCTTGTCCTGCAATTCCGTCTGTTGCAAATTCCCCAACTTGGTAGGTTTCGCCTTTGTAGGTATATTGGTAAGAAATTGCTAAAACTTCATCGTTGTTTAAGGATTGATTTAAAGAGATAAATCCTAAAAGTGGGTTGTAAGTAAATTCTTGTTCAGAAAGTTTTCGTGCATTTTCAACTTTTTCGTAATGTGTTGCTTGTTGAAAAGGTCCTGGTGCAATATTTTGAGCGGATAATGCAGATACAGATGAAGAAAATCCTCTAACTTGAGGTTGATTTGACAACCAAGCATACATACTATTCGCTTCATTATCAGGTAAAGGAGAACTTGACAAAATTTGAGGTCCACCTTCTAAATATTCTGCTTTTGATTCACCCAAATCGGAAAATGCTAAGATATTACGTGTATTTTCAGTATTGTTTACACGATTTGTCAACCAAACTTCAATTTTAGTTATATTTATTTCAGATTTCACAATTGGAAGTTCAGCCATAGCTGCATCGTAAGCATCAACGAAATATTGATTTAAGAAATAATGGCGATTTGCTTCGTAATTGTCAGCAGTGATTTCAAAATTTTGAACCTGTGCTTTCCCTGCAATATTAATTTCTTGTCTTTTTCCTTTGGAAGAGGCAGCAACACCATCGATAGTTAAGCGACCGAATTTAAGTTGTGTTTTTACACCAAATAATGTTTGTGAACCTTGAATAAGAGAGGTGTTCAATGGTAAATTTACATTTCCTAATTCCACTTTCTGAATGATTTGATCTTCATCACCATTCCAAGCTAAATTACTGATATTATCAAAATCAAAGGCAGCAGCTGTGTTGTAACTTGTATTTAATTTAACTCTAGTTCCGATTTGTCCAACTAAATTGATTTGCATTTGTTGTTGAAAATCAAAACGCGTTACTCTTCTTTGTTTTACTGGAAGAATCGGATTATCATAACGAGAAGAATTTACACCTAAAGTTAGCTCTACAGAACCTTGTGGACGAATGGAAATTTCGTCTGAGCCAAAAATATTTGTAAACACTTTACTTGGAATTTTTATTCCAGGAATTAAAGGTTGATTTTCTTTTGTTTGTTCATCAATTTTATCTTTCCAATTATCCGCTTGTGATTTTTTTCTTTCGTATTCCAAATACTCTTCCATTGTCATCATGGAAGGATTTCGGTAATTTAGTCCAGAATTCCCAATAGTTTCTTTAAAAACATAAGTTCCAGTTTTTGGATCATAAACAATTGTCTGTTTTACCGAACTTGGATCACCTAAATCAAAACTTTGATTTGTTGTTTGAGTTGGATCAATGTTATTATTAATCGGAAATGGCAAAATCACTTGATTTGAATCAGGTGGATTTTGAGAAAAAACCTGAAAGCATGTCAATAACAAGAGACTTAATAAAGCTTTCTTTTTCAATGGATTATATTTAAAATTTTTAATGAATATCATTACAAAATCTTCAACGCGGATTTAATTAATTGTTCAACACTTTCTTCTCCAGTACTAATTTTATCTAGTGCTTTGTCCACTATTTTCTTGTCAAAGCCTAAAGAAACTAATGCATTTAACGCATCAAATCTATTTGTATTGCCTTGATTGAAAATATTTTCTGAAGAAATATTTAGTTTGGCTACTTTATCTTTTAAATCGATAATTACTCGTTGAGCAGTTTTTACCCCAATTCCTTTTATGCTTTGAATTGTTTTAACATCTTCTGTCGTAATTGCAGTGGCAATTTCCTCAGGAACCAACGATGAAAGCATAATCATCGCCGTATTTGGTCCAATTCCAGAAACAGAAATTAAGTAATTAAACATTTCTCGCTCATCTTTTGTAGAAAAACCATACAAAATTTGAGCATCTTCTCGAACGATGAATTGTGTAAAAATAAAAATGGATTCCTCACTTTTTAAAGTCGAAAAAGTGTGTAAAGAAATTTTAACTTCATAGCCAACGCCATTGCATTCCACAATTAAATTGGTAGGATTTTTTTCTATTAATTTTCCGTTTAAGTGACTTATCATTTTTATCAGATTAAAGACCCGCTTCGCTATTAGATATAAGACCTAAGACTTTTTTTAAACCGTCTTATGTCTTTCGTCTTTTACTATTAAGTCTATTTACTTATTTTGTGCATCAACTACCGCAACTTTTACCATGTTAATAATTTCTCTTACAGAGCAACCCATTTGAACAACGTGAATTGATTTTTTCAAACCAACCAAAACTGGCCCAACGGATTCAACCTCCGTCATTTCTTGCAATAATTTATAGGCAATGTTTCCAGAAGATAAATTTGGGAAAATCAAGGTATTTACTTCTTTATTAGCTAATTGAGAAAAAGAAAATTTCTCCATCATCAATTCATTGTTTAAAGCGAAATTTGCTTGGATTTCTCCGTCAACGCATAAAGTAGGGTATTTTTCGTGTAAAATATCAACAGCTTTTGCCATTTTGACTGAATCTTCTCCAGGAGAAGAACCAAAATTTGAATAACTCAATAAAGCAATTTTTGGTGTAACTTTAAACTTACGAATTGTTTTTGCAACATTATTTGTAATCTCAGCGATTTGTTCAGCCGTTGGATTTAAATTTACGGTTGTATCAGCTAAAAATAATGGACCTCTTTTTGTAAGTAAAATGTATAATCCAGCAACAACCGTTACGTCTTTTTCTGTTCCAACTGTTTGAATTGCTGGACGCACAACGTCTCTGTAATTTCGAGTAGCACCAGAAATCATGGCATCTGCATCTCCCAATTCAACCATCATTGCACCAAAGTGATTTCTTTCACGCATGATTTGAATGGATTCAAATTCAGTAAATCCTTTTCTTTTCTTTTTCTCAAAGAAAGCTAAGCCGTATTTCAACCTTCGCGCTTCTTCTTCTTCCGATTTTGGATCTACAATCTCAAATTCATTGAATTCAAGCGAATATTCTTCAATTAAAGCTTCAATTCTTTTTCTTTTTCCAAGTAAAACAGGAAATGCAATTCCTTCGTCAGAAGCAAACTGGGCTGCTTTTAAAATTTTATAATTATCTGCTTCAGCAAAAACAACTCTTTTCGGATTTGATTGTGCTTTAACAGTTAAGTTTCTAAGTAATTTATTTCCTAGACCTAATCTGCTTTTCAATTCATTTTCATACGCATCCCAATCTAAAATTGGACTTTTTGCCACTCCAGAATCCATCGCTGCTTTAGCAACAGCTGGTGCAACATAATATATCAAACGTTGATCTAAAGGTTTTGGAATTATTTGTTCTCGACCAAATGAAATATTTTTATCACCGTAAGCTTCAATTACTTCTTCTGGAATTGTTTCCTTAGCTAAAGATGCTATTGCTTTTACGGCAGCCAATTTCATTTCTTCGTTGATTGTTGTTGCACGAACGTCTAAAGCTCCTCTAAAAATAAATGGAAATCCTAATACATTATTCACCTGATTAGGATGGTCTGATCGACCAGTTGCCATTATAATGTCATTTCTAACCGACATTGCTTCTTTATAGGTAATCTCAGGATCTGGATTCGCCAAAGCAAAAACAATTGGGTCGTTGGCCATCGAAGCAACCATTTGTTTTGAAACTAGATTTCCTTTTGAAAGTCCAAGGAAAACATCAGCTCCAACAAAAGCTTCTTGTAAAGTCATGTTTTTTTCGTGAGAACCAAAAAACAATTTATTATCTTCTAGGTCTTTTCTTTCCTTGCATAGTAAACTTTTGCTATCGAACATGAAAATATTTTCAATTCTTGCTCCTAAAGTATGGTATAATTTTGCACAAGACATGGCTGCCGCTCCAGCACCAGAAATAATTATGCGCACATCTTCGATTTTTTTATCAGCTAATTCCAAAGCATTAATCAAAGCAGCGGAAGAGATAATTGCTGTACCGTGTTGATCGTCATGCATTACAGGAATATCCAATTCTTCTTTTAATCTTCTTTCAATTTCAAATGCTTCTGGAGCCTTTATATCTTCTAAATTAATTCCTCCAAAAGTTGGAGCAATTGCTTTTACTGTTTGAATAAAAAGTTCCGGATCGCTTGCATCAACTTCAATATCAAAAACATCAATATCAGCAAAGATCTTGAACAAAACTGCTTTACCTTCCATTACTGGTTTTGAAGCCAATGGACCAATATCACCCAAACCTAAAACAGCTGTACCATTTGAAATTACAGCAACTAAATTTCCTTTTGCAGTATATTTATAAACATCATCTGGATTTTCAGCAATTTTCAAGCAAGGTTCAGCAACTCCAGGCGAATACGCCAAAGATAAATCTCTTGGTGTAGAATATGGTTTTGTTGGTACAACTTCAATTTTCCCAGGTTTTCCTGATGAATGATAATCTAAAGCGTCTTGGATTCTAATTTTTGCCATATTACTAATTTTAGTTTCTTGCTTTGAAACAAGCTGGCAAAGGTAACAATTTGACTTTATAAATACAATCTATTTTTTGCTTTTAATAGGCTTTTTTTCCTTTTTAAACCTCATTGGAAAATAAAAACTTAAGAAAAAATTTCACTTTCTAACTTAAAAACTTAATTAGTATCAATTTTTCTTCATTGAGCACTTATTTCTAGTTTATAAGAAAAAGCATTCCATCTAAACTATATAGTAATTCGAAACTATGAATTAAAAAAAAATCCCGCTCTCTCGATAAATATCGTTAGAACGGGATTTTAAATTATTTAGTTTTGATATTTGTGGCTGAGCTAACGCTTACCTATCAATAACTTCGTTACTTCTTTTCTGTTTCGTCAACTTCTTCAAAATCAACATCAGTTACTTCTTCTGTTGGATTTGAATTAGATGTGTCTTGTGCTCCTGCTCCACCTTCTTGTGGATTAGATGCATTGTACATATCTTGAGAAGCAGCTTGGAAAGCGTCGTTTAAACGTTCTGTTGCAGCGTCGATGTTGTCCATGTCTTTGATTTCAAAAACAATTTTCAAAGCAGCTAAAGCTTCTTCAATTGGTTGTTTTTTATCAGCAGAGATTTTATCACCGTATTCTTTCAACTGACGTTCAGTTTGGAAAATCAATGAATCAGCTTTGTTGATTTTTTCGATTTCTTCCATTTTCTTTTTGTCAGAATCTGCATTCGCAATTGCTTCAGCTTTCATTCTTTGAATTTCTTCATCGCTTAATCCTGAAGATGCTTCAATTTTAATTGATTGAACTTTTCCTGTTCCTTTGTCTTTAGCAGAAATATTCATAATTCCGTTTGCATCAATATCAAAAGTTACTTCGATTTGAGGAACTCCTCTTTGTGCTGGTGGAATATCTGATAATTGGAATCTACCTAAAGATTTATTGTCAGTTGCCATTGGACGTTCACCTTGTAATACGTGAATATCTACAGATGGTTGATTGTCTGATGCAGTTGAGAAAGTCTCAGATTTTTTTGTTGGGATAGTTGTGTTTGCGTCGATTAATTTCGTCATAACACCACCCATTGTTTCAATTCCTAAAGACAAAGGACAAACATCTAATAATAAAACGTCTTTTACTTCACCTGTTAAAACTCCACCTTGAATTGCAGCACCAAGAGCAACAACTTCGTCAGGATTAACACCTTTTGAAGGAGCTTTTCCGAAGAAACGTTCAACAGCATCTTGAATAACTGGAATACGAGTTGAACCACCAACTAAAATTACTTCATTGATATCAGCAGTTGTTAAACCAGCATTTTTCAAAGCAGATTTACAAGGAGCGATTGTTCTTTCAACAATTTTAGAGATTAATTGCTCGAATTTAGCTCTTGATAAAGTTCTAACTAAGTGTTTTGGCACTCCGTCAACTGGCATGATGTATGGCAAATTGATTTCAGAAGAAGTTGTAGAAGAAAGTTCAATTTTCGCTTTTTCTGCAGCATCTTTTAATCTTTGTAAAGCCATTGGGTCTTTACGTAAATCAACACCTTCGTCATTTTTAAATTCGTCAGCTAACCAAGTAATGATTTCATGATCAACATCATCACCACCTAAATGTGTATCTCCGTCAGTTGCTAAAACTTCGAAAACTCCGTCACCTAATTCCAATACAGAAACATCATGTGTTCCACCACCGAAATCGAAAACAACGATTTTTTGATCGATACCTTTTTTGTCTAAACCATAAGCTAAAGCAGCTGCAGTTGGTTCGTTGATAATTCTTTTGATTGTTAAACCAGCGATTTCACCAGCTTCTTTTGTAGCTTGACGTTGAGAATCGTTGAAGTAAGCAGGAACTGTAACAACTGCTTCAGTTACTTCATGACCTAAATAATCTTCAGCAGTTTTCTTCATTTTTTGAAGAATCATTGCAGAAATTTCTTGCGCTGTATATTTTCTGTCGTCGATTTCAACACGTGGAGTGTTGTTATCACCTTTTACAATTTTGTAAGGAACTCTATCCGCTTCTTTTTTAACTTCATCAAAAGATGAACCCATGAAACGCTTGATTGAGCTAATTGTTTTTGTAGGGTTTGTGATTGCTTGTCTTTTAGCAGGATCACCAACTTTAATTTCTCCGCCTTCAATGAAAGCAACGATAGAAGGTGTTGTTCTTTTTCCTTCAGAATTTGCAATCACTACTGGTTCGTTTCCTTCCATCACTGAGACACATGAATTTGTTGTCCCTAAGTCGATTCCGATAATTTTTCCCATTTTTCTTTTTATTTATTTTACTTTTAATCTGCGATTTTAATCATTATCATAAGTCAAAACTTATTCTAATTTCATTTCATTAGTCAATTTGTATGCCATTGGATAATTTAGCCCAAATTGTGACAATTTTTTAATTTTTTGAGCGGATTTATGACGAATTGTCAGTTTATTGACAAAAATTTGTTCATATCATTTATTATTTGTAAGTTTAAACCTATGAAAAAACTGATATTAATACTTTTATTGACAAACTCATTTCATTTATTTTGTCAAAGATTTGAAACTATAAATTATGGTTCTTGGAATAATGAAAGTACCTGGAAAGATAATTTGATTCCACCCTATCAATTTTATGATTCAGTTTTAATAAAACATCCGATCATGTTTGATTCAGTAATTGTAAGTAATGCATTCTTTAAAATTGATTCATCTGGAGCGATTTGTGGACATCATAAAATCATTGTAAAAAGTGATTTCAAAATAAATGGTTTTTTTCAATGTGATTCTCTTGAAGTTGATGGTGGAAATATCAATATTTTGGGACCTGGAGATTGTGTTTCAACTTTTCATACACATGTTTTAAATTTTGGATCATTTAGTTTAACTGGAGGAAGTTTAGCCGTAGGACCTTGGTTTGAATGTCGTTCAGCAAGTTATTTTTATCTCGAAAATTTTGAATTGAATAATGAATTAAATGCTTTCTATCCAAATCCAACTGCTGATTTTGTTTCAATTGATGAACACTACAATGATTCCGATTTTCAATTAATCAATGCTTTAGGAGAAATTATATTACAAGGGAAAATTGAATCAAAACTCGATTTATCACAACTTGAAAATGGGATTTATTTTCTTCAATTATCAAGTTATAATCAAATCAATTGGACAGAGAAAATAGTGAAAAACTAAAATTATGATTAAAAAAATTGTTTTTATTTCATTACTCGCTTTGTTATTTACAAATTGTACCATTCAAAAACGAACACATCAAAAAGGTTATTTTGTTCAATGGAATCATAAAAATTATTCTAAAACAGAAGTTACAAATAAACTGACTTCTGAATTATTGGCAAAAAAGGAGGAAATCCAAGATACTTTATTGATATCAGAAAATAAATTACCAGATAATACAGAAATAAGAGGTGAAGATAATACCATTTCACTAAATATTGATAAAGAAAATAGTCCTAAAGTTGGGGACGAAATTATTTTTCAAAATTCAAATATCTTAGAAACCAAGTCAAGCTTTGAGGAACAAGATAATTTTAAGAAAAAACATTCAAATAAAAAAGAAAAAAAAGTCAAAGATGAAGGAATTCGTTTTCACAGTTCATTTATTTTTACATTATCCACTTTGTTACTTGGGTTAATTTTAGCAATTCATGGACTTTCAGCAAATTATATTCAAGTAACATTTCCCATTGGAATTTTGATACTTTTAGTTGGAATTGGTGCCTCTTTTATTAGTTTATCCAGATACATTGATTTTAGAATTAAAAGAAGAGAAAACCGACAAATAGATCCAAGTCTTGAAAAAAAATATAATATTTTTAAAGGATTCGAATATTTATTGGTTCTTTCATTTTTAGCATTAGTACTTTTAGCAAAGCAATTATTGTAAACTAAAAAAGAGTAATCCTTTCGAACTACTCTTCTTTAATTTTTATTCAAGCAAATTTATTACTTATAATTTAATCTTCTTTTTCTTCTTCAGATGTTTCAGGATCTACATTTTCTGTTTCAGAAACCACCTCTTCTTCAGCAGTTTCAGCTACAACTTTAGCTTCTTTAGGAGCTTTGACTTCCTTTTTCACATCTACAGCATTCCAACCTTTCATTCCTTTTTCAATTCTGAATGTTACAGTATCTCTTTCAGAAATTGCTTCTAAATGTCCATTAACATGGGAGAAATAACTTTCTTGATTGTCTCTGTCTTTGATAAAACCATAACCTTTTGAAGTATCAAAAAATGTAACTATTCCAATATGATTTGGATCTACAGCTTCTGAATCTTCTCTCGTTGGAATACCAATTTCGATGTTTGCAGCGATCACTTTTTTCTTTTTCAACGGATCTGGCGGAGTTGCTGATAAATTACCATTTTCATCTACGTATGCAATCATATCATCAAATGAACTAGCTCCTTCTGCTTTACGTTCATCTTTTTTCTTTTGTTTTTCTTCACGTTTTTTAATTCGTAATTTTTCTTTTTCTTTTTTATTGAAAGTTTCTTGGGATTTTGCCATTTAAGCTCTTGGAAATTAATTAATAATGAAACAAAAAATTGATTCCATTATCAATTTACTGCCTTTAAGTTTACAAAGGTACGAAAAAAAAATGAATACAAAAAAACGCCTCACTTTCGAAAGACGTTTTAAAATTTAATATTTATTTATTTTTTACTCCACCGTAACAGACTTCGCCAAATTTCTTGGTTGATCCACATTACAACCTCTAAAAACAGAAATGTGATATGATAATAATTGTAAAGGAATTGTTGCCAAAAGAGGAACAAGATTTTCATCTGTATCAGGAATTTCGATGATGTGATCAGCTAATTCTTTTACCTGCGTGTCACCTTCAGTTACAATACAAATTAATTTCCCTTTTCTGGCTTTTACTTCTTGAATATTGCTTACAACTTTTTCGTAAGAAGTTCCTTTTGTAGCGATTACAAAAACCGGCATTTCTTCGTCAATCAAAGCAATTGGTCCGTGTTTCATTTCTGCTGCAGGATATCCTTCCGCATGAATGTAAGAAATTTCTTTTAGTTTTAACGCACCTTCTAAAGCTACAGGAAAAGAGCTATTTCTTCCTAAATAAAGAGCATTTGTAGCATTTTGGTATATACTTGCAATTTCTTTAATTTTCGAATCACTTTCTAATATTTTTTTCACTTTATCAGGAATAGCTTCCAAATCTGCTAGCATTGTATGATAAGATGATTCGCTAATTGTTCCTTTTTTATTAGCTAATGATAAAGCTAAAAGTGTTAAAATTGTAACTTGTGCAGTAAAAGCTTTTGTTGAAGCAACACCAATTTCTGGACCTGCATGCGTATAAGAACCAGCATCTGTAATTCTAGAAATGGAAGAACCTACAACGTTACAAATTCCTAAAATCGTTGCTCCTTTTGATTTTGCTAATTCTAAAGCGGCTAAGGTATCAGCGGTTTCTCCAGATTGAGATACGGCTATTACAATGTCATTTTCATTTATAATTGGATTTCGATATCTAAATTCACTCGCATATTCAACTTCAACATTGATTCTTGCTAATCCCTCAATTAAATATTCTCCAACTTGACAAGCATGCCATGAAGTACCACAGGCAACAAAAATTAATCGATTTGCATTGATCATTTTTTGCTCATATTCTTTCAATCCTCCTAAAGCAACCCAGCCTTTTTCTGCATTTAATCTTCCTCTAAAGCAATCGTGAATTGAACGAGGCTGTTCAAAAATTTCTTTTAACATGAAATGCTCAAAACCACCTTTTTCAAGTGCTTCTAATTTCATTTCTAACTGTTGAATATAAGGTGTTTTTTCTTGATTAGTAATACTTAAAATTCTTAATCCATCATGCAAATCAACAACAGCTATCTCTTCGTCATTTAAATAAACAACTTGTTTTGTGTATTCAACTATTGGTGTTGCATCAGATGCTAAGAAAAATTCATTCTCTTCACCAATTCCAATAACTAATGGACTACTTTTTCGTGCAGCAATTAATTGATTTGGGTTGTTTTTTGAAATGACAACAATTGCATATGCTCCTGTAACATTTAAAAGCGCATGACGAACTGCTTCAACCAAATCTAATTTTTCAGTTTTGATGATGTCATCAATTAAATGAACTAAAACTTCCGTATCAGTCTCACTAACAAAATGATGTCCCCTATTTTTTAATTCCTGTCTCAGTGTATCGTAATTTTCGATAATGCCATTGTGAATTAAAGCCAAATCACCATCGTTACTGTAATGAGGATGTGAATTAATATCATTTGGTAATCCGTGAGTAGCCCAACGAGTGTGCCCGATTCCTGAATTTCCAGCAATGTTTTTACCAACAACAAATTCTTCCAAATTTGCAACCTTTCCTTGCTTCTTGTAAATATTTAGGTTTCCCTTGTCTAATAATGCAATTCCCGCACTATCATAACCTCTATATTCTAGTCTTTTTAATCCTTTAATAATTATTGGATAAGCTTCTCTTTTTCCAATATATGCAACAATTCCACACATAAGTTATTGAATTTAATAGCTTGTATAAATAATGTATAATTTTGGTTTCTTCTTGTTTTGTGATTCAGCGCCGTTAAAGACAACTCTTTCAGCCGAAGTTAACATTTTAGCTGAGGATAAATAAACACCTAAATTCTCAATATTTCCATTCACAATTTGTTGTACATAATCTCTCAAGTCAATGGTATAATTTTTATTTACATCGCTATAGGTACCAAGTACATTTAAATTATATAGTTTATCATCCGTTGAACTAATTTTTGTTGAGGCAGTAATAGTTGCGCATGGAAAATAAACATCAGAACTATAATAACTAACAGGTAATTCCAATTGGGCGTATTGAATAATCGAATTTTTAGGAATATCATCAATGGAAGTTAATTTAACAACTGCTCGTGATTTATTTGATTGTAAAAAAAAGGTTTCGTCTCCTAAATCTTGATTCAAAATAACAGATTCAACATTTGTTCCTGAATTATCAACAGCTACATGATTGAAATCTGCACATTCAGAATTAATCAAGAAATCATATCTTTTAGAAACACCTGCTTGTCTATAATAAATCGTCATTTTTGACAAAGGATCATTCAAATTGAAATAAAAAACACCACCTTTTCCTGTTGTTTGAGTACCATTATTTACTTTTACATTTAATCCTTTAAAATAAGCTAAAAAATTCTCATTTGACGCAAAAGAAGTTGGATTTACACTAGCTTCAGTCATTAATATTCTTGCAATAACAGTATCAAGATAAAGCCTTAATTGACTTTCAACTTCATCTGACCCAATAAAAATTTTTGATGTTGGATTTGGTGTTAGAACTTCTTTGTTAGGATCCATCCAATTGTCATTTTTTACAGCTCTTGTTTGAAAAGAATAGTAGACAGAATCAAGTGAAAGAGCTTGATCTAATTCATACACCTCAAATTTTTGTGCCTCTAAACTTCCATAGTAATCCTTATATTCTAATCCCAAAACAAAAGAATCAATGGCAATTGTAGTTAAATCACCAAAATCAGGATTAAAACCTTCTAAGCGAAATTGGGTATAGAACTCTGACTCAAATTTTCCAAATGTTGGGTCATTATATGAGCCTAAAATCGCTACTGACAAATTGCTAGAAATAATAGAATCCTCAACAATTGTATAAGTCTTTAAACTAAAAGTATCAACTGCATCTGAATTTAAAAAGGCGTTTGGGTTTAATCCATCTTTCCCAATAGTTGAAACTTCTTTTTTACAACTTGAAATTAAAAATAGTGCAAAACTAAAGGCAAATAAAATAAAATTTTTCAATGAATCCAGTAAAAATTAATAATTAAAACTTAAACAAGAACTTCCTCTTCAATTACTTTATCAAAAAATTCTGATAATGTTTTAGTTTGTAATTCTTCAGCTACGAAATCTTGTTTCAAACATGTTGCTTCGTCATAAAGTGCCTGTGTAATTGGATTCAACGTTTCAGTTCCTAAAGCCAATGCATCAGTATATTTGAAAATTGTTTTCATCACATTTTCGTATGATGTATCCTGCATTTCAGTAATCAATTTTTTGTCAAAGCCGTCAAATTTAAGTTTTTCTGGGAAACGGTCATCCCAATTATTGTTAATTTCCTCATCATACAAGCTCAAAACAACTTTTGAATCTGAAAAATGTGGGTCTTTGTGATAAATTTTCTTGATATAAAGCGGCATTAATGAAGCCATCCAACCATGACAATAAATTACATCTGGTTTCCAGCCTAATTTTTTAACTGTTTCTAAAACGCCTCTACAAAAGAACATTGAACGTTCGTCATTGTCTTTGTAATAAACTCCCTCTTCGTCTGTTAAAATATTCTTTCTGTCGTAAAACTCCTCATTGTCAATAAAATAAACTTGAAGTCTCGCTGCTGGTATCGAAGCAACTTTGATAATTAAGGGATGATCTTTGTCATCAATAATAATATTCATTCCTGACAAACGTATAACTTCATGTAATTGATGTCTTCTTTCGTTGATACAAGCAAATTTTGGAGTGAACACACGAATGTCTCTTCCTGCTTCTTGAATGCTTTGTGGTAATCGTCTTGTGAAATTTGAAATTTCAGATTTTTGTACAAAAGGTGCAATTTCTTGTGAAACAAAAAGAATCTTTTTTTTCTCCATTGAAGCTTTAGATTGGTGTAATATTATTAATAATAAAGCACAAAATTAAAAAAAAATAACGAATTTTCCAAAAAAGAATTTAGATTTGTCGGTTTTATCTATTTTTTAATATTCTGAAAATTGATTATTTTTTATAACACAGAGGAAATTGAAGCTTTTATTCTTGATTTAAAATCAAAGCATAAAACCATTGGATTTGTCCCAACGATGGGAGCTTTGCATGAAGGACATGTCTCTTTAGTGAAGGAATCTAAGCTTGATTGTGATTTTACGATTGTGAGCATTTTTGTAAATCCGACACAATTTAATAACATTGCTGATTTTGAAAAGTATCCAATAAATACAGAATCTGACATAAAAATACTACAAGAAAACGGTTGCGATGTGCTTTTTCTTCCTACTAAAGAAGAAATTTATACGACAAATTACGTTTTTCCAAACATTGATTTAGGTTTATTAGACGAAGTTTTAGAAGGCAAACATCGACCTGGTCATTTTAAAGGTGTTATTCAAGTTGTTTACCGATTTTTTGAAATTATACGTCCGACAAAAGCTTTTTTTGGATTAAAAGATTTTCAGCAATTGGCAGTTATTAAAAAAATGACTGATTTTTTCGACTTTGACATAGCAATCATTCCGTGTAAAACGATTAGAGAAAATGATGGATTAGCAATGAGCAGTCGAAATACGCGCTTAAGTCAAACGCAAAGAATTGAAGCGTTATTCATTTATGAAAGTTTAATTTTGGCGAAAAATCTAGCTCCAAAATTAAGTCCAAAAGAATGCAAAAAAATTATTGAAGACGTCTATTTAGAATCAAGCCTAAAACTGGAGTATTTTGAAATTATAAATCCGGAAAGTTTTGAAATTCTTACAAATAATTGGTGCGAAAATGCAGTTGCTTGTATTGTTGCTTATGTGGGTGAAGTAAGATTGATTGATAATATGGTTTTGAATTGAATTTTTCTAAAAATAAAACTTTCTTTCAAACACTATTATCTAAGAAAATTAAAGTTAATTTCTAATCTTTACTTTTCTTTTTCCGCAAAAGAAAAGTAAAGCAAAAGAAAACTCGGCACTTATTGTTTGTAAATTCTCGCCACTCGTCTATTTGCGACCATTTAGGTGATCTCCCACGGAGCTACCTAATGGTTCCCGCAATAGGCTTCGCTTTGTTTTTTACTAACAATTAGATGCCAAAATTCAAGGTGAATCAAAAATTCTTATTTAAGGCTACATTCTTAGAAAGCTTAATTTCTTTTTTAAAATCAATGATATGAGTTGAAATTTTATTTTTTATCAAACAACAATGACTTTTAAACACTAATTTCTAATTTTAATCCTTAATTTTGCTAAAAGATATAAATCATTGTTTAAAGGAAGAATTTGAAATTAAATCTCACATCTATAGAATTTTCAGAGCGAATAGAATCAACTGTTTTTGGTTTCGAAAATGAATTGAATTTAATTCAAACAGTTTCCTTCGATACGCGTAAAATTTTAGATCCAAAAAATACTGCTTTTTTTGCTTTAAAAGGTGAATTCCGTGATGGACATCAGTTTATTGAAAATGCGTATGAAAAAGGTGTTCGAATTTTTGTTGTGGAAGATTTAAAAAATATTCAAGAATTTATAGATGTCACTTTTCATAAAGTAAATTCAGTTTTAGAAGCACTTCAAAAATTAGCTCAAAGTCACCGAAAACAATTTTCTTTTCCCATAATTGGAATTACTGGAAGTGTCGGAAAAACGACAGTCAAGGAATGGATTTATCATTTACTGATGTCGAAATTCAAAATTGTAAGAAGTCCAAAAAGTTATAATTCTCAAATTGGTGTTGCA
>CAMBRH010000008.1 GCA_945870115.1 Chitinophaga pinensis
GCCATATTTCTCATTTCAGTTTCTCTTTGAACTGGATCTTTGTACATTTCTAAAACACGAATAACTAATTGTTTTTCGTCTTGAGCCATCATAGATTTCTCTAATTCAACTTTGAAACCATCATAATCTTCACCTCTTCCTGACAAAGAATAAATTTCTGTTTGAGCTTTCGTATTTTTGAATTTTTTCGCCAATTCCATTGTTGCAGTTTTAGCTGTCATTGCACGGTCAGATGACAAAGATTCATTTGTTCCTTGTTCTCCTTCTGGTGAAGCATATCCAACAATACTAATAGTTTTAATGTTGATTTTTGGATTTGTTTCTGCTGCTGCTAACCAATTTTGAAATTCAAAGATATCTTTGTCTTTCATTTCGTTTTTGCCTAACTTAGAATCTCCCTTAACAAAATTAATTTGAGCTTTGTAAGTTTTTTCAGTTACACGTTGAAAATTATCTCCTTCAGTTATACATTTGAATTCTTTTTGCACTAAGAAAGGTGTAATAATTGTTGCATCAGCAATTTTTGTAACAGGAATTTGGTCTTTTTCTTTAGTTCCCTTTTTTATTACTCCAGTTACTGTTAAATCTGCATTTTCCATGTCAGCTTTGTATGGAACAACATCAGAATATGAAATTTTCCCACCTGGTTTGTACTGAATGACATTACCATTTCCAGTAACTTTTTCTCCTTGCACAGTAACCATTTTCAAAGCTGTACTTCCTAACATCGGAGTAATTTCAGCTGAAGCTTTTTTCTTAATCCCTTTTTCAGGTAATTCTACTGAAACAGATATTCTTACGCTGTCTCCGTGCATTTCCAAAGGATTTGGCGTAACAGTGTATTTTACGTCTTTCATTAAGTCACAACTTCCAAGCATTGCACCTGTTGAAGCAACAAGAAAAAAACCTTTAAGAGTATTTTTTTTCATATTTTTTGTTTTAAATTTTTTTAAAAATCAGAACAAAAATAAAAAAAAAAATTGAAAGACAAGACTTATTACCACTAAATATATTTCTAGTTCAAATTTTGGAGTAATTCTTTAATGGTTTTACATTCCACAGGATCAATAAAATCTGAGGCAATTTCACTCAAAGGCTTTAAAACAAAAAGTCTATTTTTATTTTCAGGGTGGGGGATAGTCAACTTTTCTGAATTAAGGATTAGGTTACTGAAATAAAGAATATCAATGTCAATTATTCGATCAATAAATATTTTGTCAACAGATTTTTTGGTCCTTCCAATTGTTCGCTCAATATCCTCAATAATATCAAGTAATTCTGTTGGATTGAGTTTTGTTTTTACAAGAATTGCAATGTTGTGAAAATCATTCTTTGTTTCAAATCCAACTGCTTTTGATTTAAACGTTTTTGACTCTTTAATTATGGGGCCAATTTCTGATTCAATTAATTCTAAAGCAAGAAGAATATTTTTTTTTTTATCAGCCAAATTACTTCCAATACCAAGAAATACACTATTAATATGCTGACTTAAACTGCTTTTTAGAATATTATCCACTAGATGAAATTATTTTAATTGCTAAATTGTTTTTTTGCTAGAATTTTAACCAAATTTAGTATAATTCTTCACAAAAATATCTTTTTTTTTATAAAAATAACATTATTAAATTGAATTTATATTACATTTGTCACGTTTATAAAAAAATTTAATTTATTATGTCTAGTAAATACCAAGGAGAAATCGACGCTTTCATGGCAAAAGTAAAAGCTACTAATGGTCACGAAGCAGAATTTTTGCAAGCAGTTCATGAAGTTGCTGAAGCTGTAATTCCATTTATGGAAAATCATCCAAAATACAAAGAACACAAAATTTTGGAAAGAATCATTGAACCAGAAAGAACAATTTTGTTCAGAGTTCCTTGGTTAGACGACAAAGGAGAAATCCAAGTAAACAGAGGTTATAGAGTTGAATTTAACTCTGCAATCGGACCTTACAAAGGTGGTTTACGTTTTCACCCTTCAGTAAATTTATCTATCTTAAAATTCTTAGGATTTGAGCAAATTTTCAAAAACTCTTTGACAACTTTGCCAATGGGTGGAGGAAAAGGAGGTTCTGACTTTGATCCTAAAGGAAAATCAGACTTAGAAGTAATGAAATTTTGTCAATCTTTTATGACTGAATTATGTCGTCATATTGGTGCTGATACAGATGGTCCTGCTGGAGATATTGGTGTTGGTGGTCGTGAAATTGGTTACATGTTTGGACAATACAAAAGAATTCGCAACGAATTTACAGGTGTATTAACTGGTAAAGCTAGAAACTGGGGTGGATCTTTGATTCGTCCAGAGGCTACAGGTTACGGAACAGTTTATTTCGCTAAAGAAATGTTAGCTACAAAAGGTGATTCTTTCCAAGGAAAAACAGTTGTAGTTTCAGGTTCAGGAAACGTTGCTCAATATGCTGCTGAAAAAGCGACTCAATTAGGTGGTAAAGTTGTTACCTTATCAGATTCATCAGGTTACATTCACGATGCTGATGGAATCAACGCTGAGAAATTAGCTTTCGTAATGGAAATTAAAAACGTTAAAAGAGGAAGAATTGAAGAGTATGTTGCAAAATATCCTTCTGCTAAATTCATCGCTGGAAAACGTCCTTGGGAAGTTAAAGCTGACATCGCATTGCCTTGTGCAACTCAAAACGAATTAAACGGTGACGAAGCGAAAGTTTTAATTTCTAATGGAGTTAAATGTGTTGCTGAAGGTGCAAATATGCCTTCTACACCAGAAGCAATTACTGCTTTCTTGGATGCTAAAATATTGTTCTCTCCAGGAAAAGCGTCTAACGCTGGTGGAGTGGCTACTTCAGGTTTAGAAATGTCACAAAACTCTTTACGTCTTTCTTGGACTGCTGAAGAGGTTGATGCTAAATTACACGGAATTATGGTTTCAATTCACGAAGCTTGTGTGAAATATGGTGCTGATTCTAACGGATTTGTTGATTATGTAAAAGGAGCAAATATTGCTGGTTTTGTTAAGGTTGCAGATTCAATGATTGATCAAGGACTTGTTTAATTAAGAGTTGAAAATAAAGAATTTAAAATAGTAAATCATTGATTTGAAATTATAGAAATTCTTACGAATTATATTAAAAGCCGATGCTGAAAAGTGTCGGCTTTTTTTGTGGAAAATTTTTTTTTGAAGGAATTGTTTTTATATTTACAAACATAATTAGCTTAAATTGAATTGAATGATACCAACTCAAGTTAAAATTCTATCTACTCAAACGGTTTCTCTCTATATAATTTCTTTAGGTGATGATGGATTGCTATATCTTCGAGTAACAACTGAAGTAGAAGAAACAGTCGAAAGGTCAATGAAATTAGTTGAAGTGATTGGAGAAATGGTTAATTACAAAAAAGTACCTTTGGTTTGTAAATTTGACGAATTTGCTTCACCACCAAAGGAAAACCGAGATTTTTGGGCAAAAAAAGATTCTTGTCCATATACAAGTGCTGAAGCTTTTATTGTTGATTCCCTTGCTATGAAGCTTATTTATAATTTTTATTTGCTCATCAATAAACCTCAGAGAGATACAAAAATGTTTACAACGATTGAAGAGGCAAGAAAATGGTTGAAAACATTTCTTTAATCACTGCAATATAAAATTTATTAAAAAAATTCCTTGAAATGAACAAAAACATCACTTTTCAAATTACAGATTGGGATAAAATCAAAGCTTCTGAGCATGCTGGAGAAACTGGAATGGCTTTTTGGAAGTCACTTCAATTCGATGGTTTAAGAATCCGAATGGTTGAATATTCAAAAAACTACAAAGCTGACCATTGGTGTCAAAAAGGACACATCATATATTGCATAGAAGGAGAAATGGATACAGAACTAGCCGATGGAAGTATTTTTAAATTGTCTAAAGGAATGACTTATCAAGTTTCTGACGATTTAAGTTCTCACAAAACAAGTTCAATCAATGGTGTGAAACTATTTATTATGGATGGTGATTTTCTTAAAAAACAGTAACCCAAGTTACATTTTCACAATTCAATAAACCCTATTTTTACAGAAATAATTTTAAAGCAAATGAATTTCATTTTAAAAAATAGTTTGGTATTAATTGGAATTATAGTAGGTGCCATTTCTGGTTATTTATATTATTTTTTTGTTGGCTGCTCAAGTAGTTCATGCTCGATTACTTCAAGTCCAATAAATAGTACAATTTATGGTACTTTGATGGGAGGATTGTTGTTTAGTATGTTCAAAAAAGATAAAAAAAAATCATAAAAATAATTCCAATAAAATGAAAGAAAGAATTTTAACTGGCTGGACGTTCCAAAGGGCAATTTATTTGTTAGTTGGACTATTTGTAATTATTCAGTCATCGATTAATCAGCAATGGTTTGGGACATTTATTGGATTTTACTTTTTTTCTATGGGATTGTTGGCTTTTGGTTGTGCTTCAGGATCTTGCTACTCTGGAACTTATCAAAAAGGAGATTTAAGATCAAACAAAAGTCAAGAGGTTGAATTTGAAGAAGTAAAATGATTTTTTTAGATATTTATGCTATGAAAACTAAATTAAAATTCATTCCATTATTATTCTCAAAGAAAAATTCACCATTTAGTTGATCTGATAATGATTTAATTAATTCTATACCCAACGAATTTTCAATTTCTTTTTGATTCAAAATATTTTCTGGAATCCCAGTACCATTATCTTTATAATTAAGCTCAATTTTGTTGTCAGTACTGTGTAAATTTACGATTATCACTAGCTTACAATTACTATTAACTTTCGCATATTTGTATGAATTTGTAATTAATTCATTTAATATTAATCCACAAGGAATGGAATTTGAAAGTTCTAAATTGATTTCTTCAGCATTTAAAATTACATCGATATTGTCATCAACACCAAGTGAAGATGCTATTTCAGCGATAAGTTTTTTTACATATTCTTTGAAATTTAAGCTTACATGTTCATTGCTTGAAATTAAATTATTGTGAACCAAAGCCATTGAAAAGATACGATTTTTACATTCTTCCAACGCCATTTTTACTTCATTGTTTACTGAAATATTTTTCTTTAAATTGAGTAAACTTGTCACAATATTTAAATTATTTTTTACCCGATGAAAAACTTCGGCTAAAAGAATTTCTTTTTCTGTAAGCATTTTTTTTATGCGATTTTCTTGATAATTATTCTCAAATGAAATGATTGCGATAATTATCATCGTTGTTGTAAAACTGCAAATTAAATTAAATTCAAACAATAGCTTTGATAATTCTTTTGTAAGTTCACTTGCATAAAAATGAAATTTATATGTAATTCCAGTAAAAATTATCACCATTAAAGTTATGGAACTCAATATAAATAAATGTTTAAGCGTTTCTTTTTTAGATAAAAGCTGAACCATACTAATTATCAAAGGAAAATACCATAGAAAAATAAATGAATCAACTCCCCAAAAAAGATTTAAAAAAATAAAAAAAAGGAAACTAATACAATAATAAAGGTAGATGGAAATGTAAAATGAACTAAATTTATTTATTAAATATACCAGTGGAAGTAAAAAAAGTGAACATAGACAGGTTAAAAATAAGCTTTTTTCATTTATGAAGGCAAAAAAAATCACTCCAAAAATCATATTAATAAATGAAACTAATGTAATTATGTTTATTTTCCTAATTACTTGAATTTCATAATAATTAACTTTTGAAGTTACACCAATGTTAATAATTTTCCCTAGGATTTTTTTCAAAAATATCTTTTTAAAATTGTTAAAATTCGATCTATCAAATTGAAAATTTACTTAAAATTGTAAAATAAACCAAAAAAAATGCGGTATGGAATTTTAATTTAACGAAAAATATTATTTCAACCAAGTGACTTATTTTACACCATTTTCAGATAAAGAAATAAATAATTCAAGCTTTTAAGCTCAAACTAATTGAATTTGCATTTAACACAATTAATTTTTGTTTGTATAAATTTCCAACAGCTTGCTTAAACGTTTTTTTACTCATTCCAGCAATTTCTCTAATATCATCTGGATGACTTTTATCTGTTAATTGAAGTTCACCTGCATGTTCTTTTATCAAACTTAATAATTCTTCAGAAGCTGGTTCAATTTTTACAAAGCCAAGTTTTTCTAGAGAAATATCAATTTTTCCGTCGAGACGAATTTTAGAAACATACCCTTTACAAGTATCGCCACGACGTACTTTCTTAGAAATATGGTTATTAAAAATCAATCCACTATATGTGTCATTAACAATAACATTTTGTCCTAATTCTGTTTGGTCACAAATTAGTAAATCAACTTCCTGACCTTCCTCTAAAACGATATGCTCTTTTTCTAAAAAACGTCTAACTCTTGCAGAAGCTACCAATCTTTGAGTTGCTTCGTCTAAGTAAAGGTACACTAAGTAATATTTCCCTTCCTCCATTTTTGCACTTTGTTCTTTGAAAGGACAAAATAAGTGTTTTATTAAACCCCAATCTAAAAATGCACCGATATGAGTTGCTTCAACAACCTTTAGGTAGGCAAAAGTATTTATTTCCAAAAGGGGAATTTCTGTTGTAGCCACAATTCTTTCATCGTGATCTAGATATAAGAAAACGCTCAGTTTTTGATCAACTGCCATTTCTTGTGTTAAATATTTATTTGGAAGAAGAACATCGTTCCCTTCATCATCACCTAAATATGCACCAACGCTTGTAAACCTCAATAATTGAAGTTCATTGTATTGCCCTAAAAGTAGCATTAAAATTTGAGATTAAAAATTCAGCTTCGATGCTGATTTTGAGTTAATTATTAGACATGGAAGGTTTAATTCATTTACTAATAAACTTTGAGCAAAGGTGTCAAACATCGGTAATAAACTTTCAGAATGATAAGATAAAGCAATAAAATCACCTTGATGTTTTTTAGTGTAATCTATTACTTTTTTCTGATAAGATCCACCAGCATCAATTAAAGAAAAAGTAACTTTTATATTTCTTTCGTCATATTGGTCTTTAACCATTGCAATTCTTGTTGTTAATCTTTTTGCAAAGATTTCATCGGTTTGCTTTTCAACAATAACATGAATTTCAGCACCAAAAATATTTGATACATCTCCAGCTAAATTTGTAATTTGGAGACTTTCACGAGTCATATCAATTGGAACAATGATTCTCTTAACATCCTCTAATTTTGTACTTTTTTGTACAATTAAAAATGGAACTTCAGAGCTTGTAACTACTTTAATAATATTACTGCCAAAAATCTTTTGCATTCCAGTAATACCATGGGTTCCCATAATAATTAATTGTGCTCCTTCTTTTTTTGCTAATTTACCTATATCTTCAAAAATATTTCCTAAAACAACTTTTGTTGTAATTTCAACATTTGAATTTTGCTCACATGATAAGGCAATTTTTTCTAATTTTTGCTTGGCACCAACTAATTTGGTTTTATCAGGAACAACATTAACTAACTGAATTTGTGTTTTAACTCTTTTCCCTAAATTAATGGCATAAGATAAAGCAGCATCTCCAACGGAAGTAAAATCGTGAGGAACGATATATAGATTATGGCTCATAAAACTTTTTTTTCAAAGATAGTTAAAATTTTCTTAGTTTGTTTACAAAATTCATTAACTAATGAACATTTACTTGTTATCAATTATCAAAAAGTAATTTCCATCAAACGAATCAACGACAAAGATTAATTTTTGCATTGGTTTTCTTTATTTTTATTGAGCTTGTAAAATTACTTTTCACCTTTTCATAACTGCTTTTGTCAATTGAAATATAACAATAGCTGTCAGCAACCTGAATTAAACCTAATTTATCAAATGGAATTTTTAAATCAGTTGTGAAATAACCTACAACGTCCATTTTACGAATTTTTTGTTTTCTACCGATATTTACATAAAGTGTAAGCCATTGTGGTTCAGTATAATCAATAAAATTATCAGGGACTTTTAACGAAATTAAATCTATTCCCTCACAATATTCTGGTAAAGGCTCATTTGTTGAATGAATTAAATAGATTTTTCCTGATTTATTCATTCTTGCTGTTCGGCCATTTCGATGCGTGAAATCTTCTAATGTTTGCGGAAATTGATAATGAATAATATGAGAAATACCTGGAATATCTAATCCTCTTGATGCTAAATCTGTGGCAATTAAACAATCAACCGTTCCATTTTTAAATTTAATCAATGCTTTTTCACGATCCAATTGCTCTAAGCCACCATGAAAAATTTCGTTAGATTTTCCATATTCTATTAAATGTTTTGAAAGCCTTTCTGTTGCTTCACGATGGGTGCAAAAAACAATTATTGTTTCATTTGAAATTGTAGTTAACAATAAAGCCAAAGCTTTTAATTTATCATTTTCTTCTGCTTTTACACTATGAAATAATAAATCTGGTTTTTCATTCTGAAGAAAATTTGAAGTTTTAAAATCAATATTCTGTAAAAATAATGGTAATTCTTTAATTTCAGTCGCGCTAATTAATTGTATGTTTGTCAGAGTTTTACTGTAAGAGTATATTGATTCCAATTCATTTAAAAAACCAAATTCTAAAGTCTTATCATATTCGTCTATTATTAAAACGGAGAATTTATTTAGCCCTTCAGTTTGCCTTTCATAATGATCTAAAATTCTTCCTGGAGTAGAAACAATTATAGTTGGCTTTTGAGAAAACTGTAAACGTTCATTTTTAAATGAATGCCCACCATAACACAAAATATTACTGTATGGAAGTCTTAATTTGATTAAAACTTCATGAACTTGAATTGCAAGTTCCCTCGTTGGAGATAAAATTAGTACCTGTTCATTGGGATTTTTTTCTAGATAAATTGCTAATTTAACCAAAAAAGCCAAGGTTTTTCCCGAACCTGTGTTAGCCAATAAAATGGAGAAATTTGTTTTTTTAGTACAATATTCTTCTTGAATTTCTGTTGGTTTTTCAAAACCAAAATTTGTAAAATAAGTTTGCATTGAGTTTTTTTACAGAAAGATTATAAAATATTTTTATAAATCTATTTAAGTACAAAAGTAAGATTTTTTTAAAGCATTATTTACCCCTAAGAAATAAAATAATAATAAAATTTGTAAATATTCTAAAAACGAAACCTTTTAAAAGTAGATTGCGTATATTATGGAAAAACTTTTTTAAAATGATGTACAATTTTCAAAGCCAAACATTAAATTCAAATCCAGTTGAACTTGCACAAAAAAGATTGAAATTTCACCAAGAAAAAGGAATGAATAGTCCTTTGTCAATTTTTGAAGTTGCGAATTTAATGGATACAATTATTTTCACTGGAAGTAACTCAAATTCTGAAAAACAAAATTTATTTCAAGTTTGTTTTAACTAATAACCCCAGAACCAATCAATTCTTCTTCCAAATACCAAGAAGCAAATTGCCCTGGAGTAATTCCTCTTTGCAATTTATGAAATAGAATATACAAACCATTTTCTTTCAATAAGAAGGATGCTTTTTGGAGTTTTTGTCTGTATCTAATTCTTACATCCAATTCTCTCGGAACGTTTAATTCAAATTTTTCTGCATTATTAATGTAGTGAATATCTTGATTTTCAATAAATAAAGCCCGTTTATTTAAAGCTAAATGCTCATCGGTTTGACCTGAAAAAATTAAATTATTTTTGACATCAACTTGAATAACAAATGATGGTTCTGGTCTTCCGCCAATATTCAAACCTTTTCTCTGACCAATTGTGTAAAAGTGAGCTCCTTGATGTTCTGCAACAACTTTTCCTTCATTTTCATCAAATTCAAAGGGAACAACTAATTTTTCGATATTTTCAAAATTAACATCAATTGCATGATAAGCAACAATTTTAGCATTATCATTTGGAATTTCAATTACTTTTCCCTTTTTTGATTTTAATTTTTGCTGTAGAAAGGTTGGTAAACTAATTTTACCAACAAAACATAATCCTTGAGAATCTTTTTTATCTGCGGTAATTAATCCAATTTTTTGTGCAATTTCTCTAACCTCAGATTTTAAGTATTCCCCAATAGGGAAGAGGGTTTTACTTAATTGTTCTTGACTAACTTGACATAAAAAATAGGATTGATCTTTACTCGGATCTTTTCCGGCTACTAAGCCAAAAGTTCCATCTGCATGTTCCGTTTTTTGACAATAATGTCCTGTCGCCACAAAATCCGCACCTAAATCCATTGCTGCTTTCATGAAAACATCAAATTTTATTTCGCGATTACACAATATATCTGGATTTGGAGTTCTTCCGCTTTCATATTCTGAGAACATGTAATCAACAATTTTCTCTTTGTATTCCTTACTTAAATCAATTATTTGAAAGGGAATACCAAGTTGATCTGCAATCAATAAAGCATCGTTTGAATCGTCAATCCAAGGGCAATCGTTTGATAATGTGACACTTTCATCGTGCCAATTACGCATAAACATTCCAATGACCTCGTAACCTTCTTCCATTAAAAGATGAGCAGCAACCGAGGAATCAACACCACCAGAAAGACCTACAACAACACGTTTACCAATCACTTAATTTTTTGTTTTAATGAAGTACAAAATTAATGATTTTTCAGGAGATAAATGTTTTTAAAGACAAAAATCACTAACATTAATTCTTTCAAAAGTCGCTATTATGATTTCATGTATTATCTTTGTGAAAAAAATACAAAATGAGATACGACGTAGCAATTATTGGCGGTGGAATAGTAGGAGCAGCAACTTTATATAAACTTCAATTGAAAAATCCAGATTTAAAAATCGTTTTGATTGAAAAAGAAAAAATGTTGGCTGATCATCAGACTGGTCATAATTCTGGCGTAATTCACTCAGGTTTGTATTATACGCCTGGTTCTTTGAAAGCTAAAAATTGTGTTTCTGGAAGACATGAATTGGTTGCTTTTGCTAAGGAACACAATATTGCTCACGATATTTGCGGTAAAGTTGTTGTCGCAACGAAAGAAAGTGAATTTGCCAATATGGATAAGATTTTCAACAATGGACTTGCAAATAATATTGAAGGAATTGAAAAAATTACTGCTGATCAAATTAGAGAAATCGAACCGCATGTAAAAGGAATTAAGGGAATTTGGGTTCCTTGTACTGGAATAATTGATTTCAAAGGTGCGACTTCGAAAATGGTTGAAATTGCTTTGGCTAGACAAAAGGAAAGTAAATTATTGCTTGAAACAGAAGTTTTAGGAATTGAAAAACACACGGATTATTCAACTATAATTACAAACAAAGAAAAAGTTGAAGCAAAATATTTAGTTTTTTGTGCTGGTTTACAGGCGGATAGACTTGCCAAAAAAGATGGTGTTGATTTAAAAGAAAAAGTTGTTGGTTTTAGAGGAGATTATTACGAATTAACAGACGAGGCAAAACACAAAGTTAGAAACTTAATTTATCCTGTTCCAGATCCTCAATTTCCATTTTTAGGAGTACATTTTACAAGAATGACAAATGGCGATGTTGAATGCGGACCAAATGCAGTTTTCACATTCAAAAGAGAAGGTTATGGAAAAACAGATTTCTCATTTGCAGATACGTGGGATGCGTTAACTTATGGTGGAACTTGGAAATTATTCTTCAAAAACATGAAATATGGAATTGATGAATACAGAAGAGCTTTTTCTAAAAAATTATTCTTAAAAACATTGCAAGTAATGATTCCAGATTTGACGATGGATGATATTAAACCAGGAAGAGCAGGAGTGAGGGCCTTACTTTTAAGACAAGATGGCGACACAAGAGATGATTTCAGAATTGAATATCACGGTCATTCGATTCACGTTTTGAACGCACCATCTCCAGCAGCTACGGCTTCAATGGCGATTGGTGGCTATATTGCTGAAGAAGCAGAAAAACATTTTGGACTTAAATAGACGAAGGACTTTAAGACATAAGACGAAAGACTTGATTTTTGTAGATACACGATTTATTTTTCGCTGAATATTATTCTCTCCTAAATGTCGTAAGGTCTTATTTATTATCTTACAATCCAATTTGAAGTCTAAAAAAAATCGTAATTTTGCAGTATGAAGACAAAAACACTCAAAAAAAATAAAGTTAACGTTGTAACATTAGGTTGTTCTAAAAATATTTTCGATTCAGAAGTTTTAATGGCACAGCTGAAAGCAAATAAATTTGACGTTGAACACGAATCAATGAGTGATGATTCTGAAATTGTGATTATTAATACTTGCGGATTTATCGACAATGCTAAACAAGAATCAATTGATACAATTTTACGCTATGCGCAAGCTAAGAAAGATGGACAAGTTGATAAAGTTTATGTAACTGGTTGTCTTTCTGAAAGATATAAAGATGAATTGGAAGATGAAATCCCAGAAGTAGATGCTTTTTTTGGTACTAGAGATTTGCCAAGATTATTAAAAACCTTAAAAGCGGATTACAAAAAAGAATTAGTAGGAGAAAGACTTTTAACAACTCCTTCCCATTTTGCTTACTTTAAAATTGCTGAAGGCTGCGATAGGCCTTGTTCTTTTTGTGCAATTCCATTAATGAGAGGAAAACACGTTTCTACTCCAATAGAAGATTTAGTTACTTCTGCAAAAAGTTTGGCTGCGAAAGGTGTTAAAGAAATCATGATGATTGCGCAGGATTTGACTTATTATGGTTTAGATATTTACAAAAAAAGAAATTTAGCAGAATTAATTGAAAAACTTTCAGAAGTGGAAGGAATTGAATGGATTCGCTTGCATTATGCATTTCCAGCTGGTTTCCCGATGGATGTGATTGATGTGATTCGCGACAATAAAAAAGTGTGTTTGTATTTAGATATGCCACTTCAACACGGTTCAACGAAAATTTTGAAATCGATGCGAAGAGGAATTACAAGAGAAAAAACGGAAGAATTGGTTAATGAAATTCGTGCTAAAGTTCCTGGAATAGCAATTCGTACGACATTAATTGCTGGTTATCCTGGTGAAACTGAAGAAGATTTTGATGAAATGTATGATTTTGTTGAAAGAATGAAATTTGAACGTTTAGGTATTTTCACTTATTCTCACGAAGACAATACGCATGCTTATACCTTAGAAGATGATGTTCCTGAGGAAATTAAGAAAGAACGTTCGGAAGCAATTATGGAATTGCAATCTGGAATTAGCTATGATTTAAACCAAGAGAAAATAGGAAAAACCTTCAAAGTATTATTTGACAGAGTTGAAGGAGAATATTTTATCGGAAGAACAGAATTTGATTCTCCAGAAGTGGATAACGAAGTTTTGGTTAAAAAAACAGACTCAAATTTCATCAGAATTGGCGATTTTGCCTATATTCTAATTGAAAGTGCAGATCATTATGATTTGTATGGAAAATTAGTTGATTAAAAATGAAATTCTTTGTTTTTTTATTGATTTTATTTTCAAACTTTTGTTGTTTTTCACAAACAAAATGTCCTGAAGAAATTAAAAATTTTACAGGTATTTGTTGTGAATTTCATCCAAATGGAATAATTTCTCAACAAAAGAAAATCAAAAACGGAGAACTTGTTGAAGAAATAAAATACTATGATGAAAAAGGTTATTTGATAACTAATAATTCTTTTGATGAGTCTGTTGCTATTCCAGTTAAGCCAAATCATAGTGACTCAATACATTATTTTGTTGAAAAAGAAGCTATTTTTCCTGGAGGAAATTCTGAAATGATGAAATTTATCAATAAATCCTTAAATTATCCTAAAATTGATTTTGTTGAAAGTTTTACGTGCACTGTCTATATTGACTTTGTAATTGAGATTGACGGAAGTATTTCAACAATAAACATTAAAAGAGGATGTCCTGATTGTTCAGAATGTGAAAAAGAAGTAATTCGTGTCATAAAGCTTATGCCGAAATGGAATCCTGGACAAACTAATGGGAAAAATGTAAAATCCCAAGTCAGAATTCCAATTAAATTTGGGTTTTAAACTAAATTAATTTTTTCACGATAATTTTTGAAATAACATTTTTCAATTTTAGCCCACTATTTTCTTTCATATACATTTTTAGAATTCATTTAATAAAAAGTTAATATTCCCTTAAAATAATTTGAATAGTAAAAACGGAACTTTGCAATAAGTTTTTTGAATGACATCCTAGAGGTTAATATAACTGAAACCATTTGAAAAATATTTTCACAAATAATTCCAAAAATGAGAACAAGTTTTTTGTTGTTTTTAACAATCTTTTTAAACCTTAATTTTTACTCTCAAGTAACCATAACTTCGGCTAATTATTCTCAAAACTTTGGAACGACGACTAGACCAACATGGACTGATAATTCAACATTTCCAGGGTGGTATTTAACTGCTGGAGGAACTTTTTCGTATGGTGGAACTCAAAACATCACGGCAGCAGCACCTACTAATACTGGAGGTTTTTATACATATCAGTGCAATAGTGATGGAAATATCAGGTTAGGGTCAAGGCCTTCCAATACAACTGGTGGATCATCTGGTAGTGGGCAATCCCACATTGGATTAAGATTAATAAATAACACTGGACAAACTATTGAATCAATTGATGTATCTTATAGAGGCTTTCAATTGTCTTTAGCTGAAAATGGAACAGGAAATACAAATAGTTTAACTTTTTCATACAGAATTTCTGCCACTCCAAATACTTCCTTGACAGCTGGAAGCTTTACAAGTGTCGCTGCTTTGAATTACAATGCGCCAAATAATAGTGCAACTGCAGGTTCAAATCAAGTTAATGGATTTCCAGGAACAATTAGTAGTAATATACCTTTATGTGTAAATACTCCTTCAATTGCCAATGGATCTGAAATTATGTTACGCTGGACAGATATTAATAATACAAATAATGATCATCATTTGGCAATTGATGATGTACAAGTTTTTTTTAATTTTGACAATGCTTGCGCGATAACTTTGCCAGTAGAATTATTAGATTTTAAAGGAGCTTGTGATAATAATAGTATGAATTTGAGCTGGTCAACAGCATCAGAAAGAAACAATGACTTTTTCAAAATTGAAGCATCAAGAGATGGTACTAATTATGAGGAAATTACTAAAATTAAAGCAGAAGGAAATTCTTCAAAAACCACTTATTACAATCAAACTATTGAAAATAATAATTATTCTTATCTAAAATTATCTCAAAAAGATTTTGACGGAAAAGAGAATGAATTGAAGATAATTGCCTTAGATTGTAAAGACAAAAATGAAATCTACTTGTTTCCAAATCCAACAAATCAATTTGTGAATATTCAAAATTTGAAATTAAATTCAGAAATTATTTTAAAAGATGCCACGGGCAAAACAATTTCAATTGAGAACAACAATTCAATCAATTTTCAGTTTGATTTAAGTAATTTAAATTATGGAATTTATTTCATAAAAATAATAAATGAGGGAAAAACATCAACACACAAATTAGTTTATACCCATTAAATACAGGTCTTTTTATAGAACTTAAAATAATAAAAAAGCAAACAAAAAAGCTGTGCAAATTATTGCACAGCTTTCTTTTTTGTAATTTAAAAAAAATAAGATTATTTTTTCTTTTTTGATTTAGCCTTTTTCTTTTTTTTATCTTTCTTTTTATCTTTCTTTTTATCTTTCTTTTTAGCTTTCTTTTCAGCAGGAATTTCAGTTACCTCAATTTCAGGGATTGCAGTTTCAACAGCTTCTTCCTTTTTTTCTTCAGTCGCAATAACTGTTTCAATAGAAATTAAATCATCATTCAATGGTTCAACTTTTTTAGGAACTCTTTTTCTAGTAGCCGTTTTTTTTACCTCAATCGTTTCTTTCTGAGATTCAAGATTAGTTTCTTTTTTTATCATTATAAGTTATTTCTGTTTTTAATAATATTGTTTAATTAATTTAATATTAAAATATTATTAACAAAAATACAAACACTTTAATGAATTTCAATATTAAATTTTTAAGATAATTTAAAAAGTTGCTGAATAAGAACAAGTTATCCTAGTAAAATTTAATATTGGAAAATAAAATTGTGCCTTAAAGAATGGTATAATCTAATTTAGAACTGAAAAATTCTCTAAATTTGAAAGAGATAAACTTGTGCTTGAAATTAATTTTTTACGTCTAAGTAAAATTAGGAAATTTTTAGGCTTAATTTTAGTTTTTAAATTTACATAGCTAAAACCATCGATTGACTTTTCAATTTTAATTGTAATTTCAAAAAAAAATGGAGTTTTAGATTTCAAGCGAATTTTTTTATTTTTTTCATATTCACTGATTCTAAAATGAAAATTTTCTACTTTTCTGAACAAATTAATTTCCATTGAAATATAGCTTCCTTTTATTTCCTGATTCATTGTAATATGCTTGAGATTTTCAACATAATTTAGCCATTTTGGCAAATGGTCTATATTAAAAATATAATCATTTACTTCATTAAATTGAACTAGTATTTTTTTTTCTTCTTGTGCTTTCATTGTAAATTAATATCCAAATTCTCTATTTAATGCTTTTTGCATAGGTAAAATTTTGAAAAACCCCTCTCTTTCAATTAAATCTTGTCCAATATCAGATAATTCAAATTTTATAAAATCGGAAATGATTGGATCTTCAAAATCTACGATGTACTGATATAATGGTCTAGATAATGGATATTGCCCACTTAAAACAACTAATCTTTCGAAAGGGGAAACAGAATTACCTCCTTCAATTGCAATATTAATTGCCCAGATTCCTCTTTTAGGAAAATGATCTTTATTGGAAATACTTTTCAAATCGACATAAGAAAAAGCTGACAAATCAGATTTTACAGCTCTTACAATTTCATTGGAATTATTTTTCTCAACAATATTAGTTGCAAATCCATTTGGTGCAAATTTTTCTTTGATGAAATGACAAGTTCCCGAACTGTTTTTTCTCCCATAAATGGTGATTTCTAAATTTGGTCCACCTAATTCTTTCCAATTTTTTATTTTTCCTTGTAATATCTCACTAATTTGAGTTAAATTAAGTTCATGCACTCCTAATTTTGGATTTACAATTAAAGCAATAGCATCTAATGCAAAAATTACCTCTTTTACTTTTTTGTCGTTAACTCTTTCAACTTGTTGAATTTCTTCCGGATTTAATTTTCTAGATGAATTCAAATAAAACAAATCACCAGAAATAAATTCATTAATTGCTTCTTCAGATCCCCCGCCTATAACTTGTATCTTTTTTATCTTACTTTTATTGTGGATTTTTGCTAGCATGTTAACAACTTCACTAGAAGTATTAGACCCTTTAAATGTTAATGCTAATTTTTCAGCGTTTTGTTTCGCACAACTTAATAAAAAAAGAACAGTGAATAATATAAATTTCATAATTAATTATTTTCATCAAAGTTATGAAATGTTCTTTTTATGCATGTTTTCTCATCATTAAGATAATGTGAAATAAGACCTATAATGGTTTTTCTTCAGATAAACTCCTGTTTTAAAAGGTTTAAATTTTATTTAATTTGAATAAATCTAATCTTCGATCTTTTAAGTTTTTAACACTTCCGTAATTGTGCAACTCCCGCAATAAATCTAGGTCCACATCTGCAATTAAAATCATTTCAGTATTGGGTGTGGCTTCCGATTTTATTCCATTTGTTGGAAAGGAAAAATCACATGGAGTTAAAACCATTGATTGCGCATATTGAATATCCATATTGTGGACATTTGGTAGATTCCCAACACTTCCAGAAATAACGACATAACACTCATTTTCTATTGCTCTAGCTTGCGCGCAATGTCTAACTCTTGAGTAACCATTTTGAGTATCGGTCAAAAAAGGTACAAATAAAATGTCCATTCCTTCATCCGCGAGTAATCTTCCAAGTTCTGGGAATTCTACATCATAACAAATCAAAATTCCAATTTTTCCACAATCTGTTTCAAAGGTTTTTAGTTCAGTTCCACCTTTCATACCCCAAACTTTTTGTTCATCAGGAGTTATGTGTAGTTTTTCGTATCTTTCTATAGAACCATCACGTTTACAGAGATATCCAACATTATATAGAACTTCATTTTTAATTTCGGGCATGCTTCCCGTAATGATATTAATGTTGTAAGAAACAGAAAGTTTTGAAAATTCTCGCACAATTTCATCTGTGAAAGTTGCCAATTTTCTTATTGCATCAGCCTCATTTAAATGATTGTATTTTGCCATCAAAGGCGCATTAAAAAATTCAGGGAACAAAGCAAAGTCACTTTTATAAGAACTTAAAGTATCAATAAAAAATTCCGCTTGCTGCATCAAATCTTGAATTTGTTTGTAAGGTCTCATTTGCCATTGCACAAGTCCAACTCTTACAACTTTCTTAATCTGCTTGGTGTTTTTGTTTGCTTTTGTGTAGTAAATATTTTCCCATTTTAGCAAAACAGCATATTCTTTTGAGTAAACATCACCCTCTAAATAATTTTTTAAAACTCGTACAGGATAAAATTCATTTGACAATTGAAAATTCAAAACTGGATCGTGAATTTCCATTTGTTTCACTTTTTCAATGTATTCTTTTGGTGTAAATTTTTTCTCATATTTATGGTAATTGGGAATTCTACCACCAAAAACCATTTGTTTTAAATTCAATTTTTCACAAAGTTCTTTTCTGTATTCATATAAGCGTCTTCCGAGTCTTAATCCTCTGTATTTTGGTTTTATAAAAAGATCAATTCCATAAAGCGTATCTCCAAATGGAGTATGGGTAGAAAATGTAAAATTCCCGGTAATCTCTTTATAGGTGTGATGGTCGTCAAATTGCTCATAGTCAACAGTTAAGGATAAAGCTGCTCCAGCAATTTCACCATTAACTTTTATGATTATTTGACCCTCGGGAAATCTGCTTAAAAGATTTAGAATTTGTTCTTTTTTCCAATATGCCTCAGGCATAGTATCATAAGAACTTATCATTGTTTCTTTTAACTCTTGATAATCTTCAATTTGCAAAAAAGTAAGTTCGATGTTTTTGTATTCAACGGGCATAATTTTATTTTTCTTTAAGAAATAATATCTCTCACATATTGCTCTGTTAAACTAATTTTTGCCATGTTTTGAATTTTTTTCTTTTCATCAATACTTAAATAATTGGAAATTACGTTGTACGTATTTGAAGGGTCATAAAATTTATCTTCAATAAAATCTTTTCTCAAATAATCCAAAATTTTAATTATTCTTGAGTACAAATTCTTTTTCTTACATTTGCGTAAAACATCAATAACTACTAGTTCTAAATATATTGTAGGAAAATTTAGTTGATGTTTTTCCCTCCATAATTTGATAAGAATAATTTCTTTTTGAAAATTTGATTCAAGCACATTTGTGGTATGAATATTAAAGTTTGAAATGACTTCTTGACTGAATTTAAGATTTTCCATAATATGAAAATTATAACTTTTTAATTTTTTCTTTGCGAAAAATATATTAAAATCTATTCCTTTATAATTAAATTCCAATTGATTGTTTTTCCTAACAGCTTGCCATTCTGGGAATTGAAGGTAATTAAAAAACCATTGCGCAAGTTCATAAATCGGTCTTTTGTCTTTTTCTTTTATTGAAACCAATAGTTTAATTCGTGGATTTTCACTGATGTTTGTGCCCTTGATACTTGAGCCAAAAGTAACTATCTGACTGATTTTTTTACTTTCAAAAGATAAAATTAATTTTTTAACTTCTTTGACAATTTTCTCATCAAATTTTTCATTTGAATGCTCAATTTTTTGTATCAATTCTTGCAAATATGATTCGATGCCTTTCATCTTTTTTCTGCGAACTTATAAAAAAAATAGTTGTTATTTTATAAAACAAAGCTAAGGTAATTATAATTTAACATGAAGGTAATATTTCCTTAATATATATATATAAAATGTATTAAGAATTTAATTTGTTTAATGTTCATCTCTTTTGAACTATGCAACTTAAACTAACCATTTTCCATTAATATTTAAAACTTTCGATTTTTGTTGTAATAACAACTATTTAAGAAATATTTGACAAACTATAAGTTGATACCGTTTTTCCACTTTGAAGATTAAAAAAAATGGTTTACAAAAAACACCTGACATTCTTTAAATTCATTTAAAAGGGAGATAAAATTTATTTCAATAAATTATTGTAGTACAAAAGAATAACATAATCCAAAATAAAAAAATCGATTTTATAAAGCAAATTTCAATCAAAATAACTAAATTTACCGCGTAAAAACTTTTTACATTTAAATAAGTAAAATCTGGGGATTTCTAAAAATGAAGTTTTTGAAAGCTCCACAAACAAAAAAAATATGGTTTTTGATTTAGACATGATTAAGAAAGTATATGCCAAATTTCCTGAGCGAATTGAAGCTGCTCGTAAGGTTGTTGGTAAACCATTAACACTTTCAGAAAAAATTCTTTACGCTCATCTTTGGGATGGAAATGCTAATTCTTCCTTCGAAAGAGGAAATTCTTATGTAGATTTTGCGCCTGATAGAGTTGCTATGCAGGATGCAACAGCTCAAATGGCTTTGTTACAATTTATGCAAGCTGGTAAGAAAAAAGTAGCTGTACCTTCAACAGTTCACGCAGATCACTTGATTCAAGCGAAAGTTGGTGCAACAAAAGATTTACAAGAATCATTAAATCAAAATAACGAAGTTTTTAATTTTCTTTCATCAATTTCAAATAAATATGGTATTGGTTTCTGGAAACCAGGGGCTGGAATCATTCATCAAGTTGTTTTAGAAAACTATGCATTCCCTGGAGGAATGATGATTGGAACAGATTCTCATACAGTTAATGCTGGTGGTTTAGGAATGGTTGCAATTGGTGTTGGTGGTGCTGATGCTGTTGATGTCATGGCTGGAATGGCTTGGGAATTGAAATTTCCAAAATTAATCGGAATTAAATTAACAGGAAAATTAAGCGGTTGGACTTCTGCAAAAGACGTAATTTTAAAAGTTGCTGATATTCTTACCGTGAAAGGCGGAACTGGAGCAATTGTTGAATATTTCGGAGAAGGAGCCATTTCACTTTCTTGTACAGGAAAAGGAACTATATGCAACATGGGTGCTGAAATTGGAGCAACAACTTCAACTTTTGGTTACGATGATTCAATGAGAAGATATTTAGCTGCAACAGGTCGTCAAGATGTTGTTGATGCTGCTGATGAAATTGCTGAGCACTTAACAGGAGATTCTGAAGTTTATACAAATCCGCAATTATATTTCGATCAAGTAATTGAAATAAATTTATCTGAATTAGAGCCACATATAAATGGACCTTTCACGCCAGATAGAGGAACTCCAGTTTCTAAAATGAAAGCTGAAGCCGAAGCAAATGGATGGCCATTAAAGGTTGAATGGGGACTAATTGGTTCTTGTACAAATTCATCATACGAAGATATGGCTCGTGCTGCTTCAATCGTTGAGCAAGCTGTAGCTCATGGAATTACTCCAAAAGCAGAATTCGGAATTAATCCAGGTTCAGAACAAGTTCGTTACACAATTGAAAGAGACGGAATTATTTCTACTTTTGAAAAAATGGGTACAAAAGTATTTACAAATGCTTGTGGTCCATGTATCGGACAATGGGATCGTGAAGGTGCTGAAAAACAAGAGAAAAATACAATTATCCACTCTTTTAATAGAAATTTCTCCAAAAGAGCAGATGGAAATCCAAATACGCATGCTTTTGTAAGTTCGCCAGAAATGGTTGCTGCAATCGCAATTTCAGGAAATTTAGGCTTCAATCCTTTGACTGATACATTAACGAATGATAAAGGTGAACAAGTTAAATTGAATCCTCCAAAAGGTGATGAATTGCCAACTAAAGGTTTTGACGTTGAAGATTCTGGTTATCAAGCGCCTGTTGAAGATGGAAGTGGAGTAGTAATTAATGTTTCACCAGATTCTTCTCGTTTACAATTATTAGAGAACTTCCCAATCTGGGACGGAAAAAATATTTTGGGAGCAAAATTATTGATTAAAGCTAAAGGAAAATGTACAACGGATCATATTTCTATGGCTGGACCATGGTTACGTTACCGCGGACATTTAGATAATATTTCTAATAACATGTTAATTGGTGCTGAAAATGCTTTCACTGGAAAAGCAAATGAGGTGAAAAATCAGTTAACTGGCGCAAGTGGAGAAGTTCCTGCTGTACAACGTGCATATAAAGCTGCTGGAATTCCAACAATTGTTGTTGGAGATCATAATTATGGAGAAGGTTCATCTCGTGAGCACGCTGCAATGGAGCCAAGACATTTAGGTGTGAGGGCTGTCATCGTTAAGTCTTTTGCAAGAATTCACGAAACAAACCTTAAAAAACAAGGAATGTTAGGTTTAACATTTGCAACAGAAGCTGATTACGATAAAATTCAAGAAGATGATACGTTTAATTTTATTGATTTAGAATCATTTACAGCTGGAAAACAGTTGACTTTGGAACTAATTCATGCAAATGGTACGAAAGAATCAATTTTATTAAATCATACTTACAATGAATCTCAAATTGATTGGTTTAAAGCAGGTTCTGCGTTAAATTTAATTAAATTAATGGAAAATTAATAGATTTTTATTTCTCATAAAAGGCTGATTTATTTATTTAAGTCAGCCTTTTTTGTTTTATTATAAATTATTTTCAAAATAAACACTAAAATAATTTGTTTTATAAAAAAAAAATGATAACTTGGTTCTTCTAAAAAGATAAACCATGCAAGTATTAGACTATCAAACAATCGAAAAAGAAGTTGTTCCTTCTTTGACATTTAAAAAGGAAATGTCATTTAAACAGCACCCAGATTTGAGAGAACAAATCGAAAAAGCAACACTTTTAGGAAATGGTTATCGAACGAAGGTTTCTATTTATTTTTATGACGACGAAGGTTTAAAACGAGTTGAAACAACGATCTGGGCGGCAGGTGCAAAATATATATGTCTAAAAGGTGGCGTTTGGATTCCAATATCAAGAATAACTGAAATTAAATTTTAGTACTGATATTCAATATTTTAAAATTTTATAATGCGAAATTCTATAAGTAATTGCTACTTGAAAATGCAATAATTACTTTGAAGAAGAATCTTATTTAATCCGTTTCATTTTGTACTTTTGTTATAATCTTTTTTTATACAAAATTCAAATGAAACGGATTTTTTTATTTTCTCTTTTTATTTTAAGCTTAGCTTTTTCTAAAGTGATTTATGCGCAAGAAGTTGTTGATTGGAAAGTTAAATTCAATGAAAAGGAAAATACAATTGAATTAAAAGCAACAATTAAAAATGGTTGGCATTTATACAGTCAGCACATTGAAAATAATGTTGGTCCAGTTCCAACTTCTTTTACATTCAAATCATCTGATGATTTTCAATTATTTGGACAAGTAACAGAGCCAACACCGATTAAAAAATACGATGAAAATTTTGAAGCAACTTTAGACTTTTTTGAAAAAGAAGTGTTGTTTGTTCAAAAAATTAAGCTAACAAAAAATGCACAATTGGAAGGTACCATTACATTTATGGTTTGTAATGAAACAATGTGTTTGCCACCTTCAGATTATAAATTCAAAATAGAATTAATTAAAAACTAACCCAGAATTTTAAATAAATCACATGAAAAATTTTTCTTTAAAAATTATATTAAGCACTTCATTATTTTGTTTTTTAGGCTTGCCCTTGTTTTCTCAAATGAATACTGATTGGAAAGAAAAAGTATCTTGGTCTTTTTCAGTTATAAAAAAAGATGAGTCAAAAGCAATAATTGTTGCAAATGCAAAAGTATTAAAAGGCTGGCATATTTTTTCAGTAAATCATGATCCTGACAAAGCGGATATGACTGGTTTTCCGACTAAGTTCACTTTTGCAGCCTCAAAAAACTATAAATTAATTGGAAAAACCATTGATGGAAAAAAAGCTCAAGTACACAAAGATGATTTAGGAACTTCGCTTTATTTTGAAGGTACAGCAAGTTTTACACAAGAAATTCAAATTATTTCGGATAAAGAATTTGATGTAAATTTTGAATATGAATTTCAAATTTGTGATGAAAATGGCTGCGTTTTTCCTCCAACACAAGAAGGGAAAGTTAAAATCAAAGGTTTTAAACCAAGCTTAACAGAAATTTCAGATACAAGTAGTGTGAAAACGGATGAAACTTTGCTTGCTCAAAATGTTGATACAACAAAAAATTCTGAAGACGACAAAAAAGAAAAGACATTTTCTGCTAAAAAAACGAATTATGAAGAAAAAGATTCCTTTTGGTTGACTTTTATCAAGGGCTTCGGAGGTGGACTAATTGCTTTGTTAACGCCATGTGTTTTCCCTATGATTCCAATGACTGTAACTTTTTTCACGAAACAATCCAAATCAAGGTCAAAAGGGATTTTAAATGCATTTATTTATGGACTATCAATTATTTTAATTTATGTAATTATTGGTTTGGCAATTACAGCCGCAATGGGTCCAGCTGGTTTAAATGATTTATCAACTAATGTTTGGATGAATTTAATTTTCTTTACCATTTTCATTATATTTGCTTGTTCATTTTTGGGAGCTTTTGAAATTAGAATGCCAAGTAAATGGGTTAATAATGCTGATGCTAAATCTGACAAAGGAGGCTTAATTGGAATTTTCTTCATGGCTTTTACTCTAAGTTTGGTTTCTTTTTCTTGTACTGGACCAATTATTGGAACATTACTTGTCGAATCTGCGAGCAGTGGAAGTTTAATGGGACCAGCAATAGGAATGATTGGCTTTTCAGCAGCATTAGCAATTCCATTTACTCTATTTGCAATTTTTCCAAGTTGGTTAAATTCACTTCCTCAATCTGGTGGATGGTTAAATTCTGTGAAAGTAGTTTTGGGTTTATTAGAATTAGCTTTGGCTTTGAAATTCCTCTCGGGAATAGATTTAGCTTATCATTGGGACATTCTTACAAGAGAAGTTTTTGTTGCAATTTGGGTTGTAATCTTTATGATAATAGGTTTTTATCTCTTGGGAAAATTAAAATTTGCGCATGATTCAACTGTTGAAAAATTGTCTGTAACTCGTTTTATGTTCGCCTTAATGGCTTTAGTTTTTGCAGTTTATTTATTGCCAGGAATGTGGGGAGCACCATTAAAATTAATCGATGGAGTAGCTCCGCCAAGAGAGCATTCAGAAGATAATTTCAAATTTGTAAAAGGTAGTGGAAGTGCAGTTGCAATGGATCCTGCTTTAGCAGAATTTCGCTCAGAAATGCACGAAGTAGGGGATTTACTGGTTTTTCACGATTTAGAAAAAGCAAAAGTGTACGCCAAAAAAGTAAATAAACCTCTTTTATTAGATTTTACAGGTCACAATTGCCCAAATTGCAGAAGAACAGAATCAACTGTTTGGACTGACGAAGCAATAAATCCAATTTTGCAATCAAAATTTGTAATTGTTTCTCTGTATGTTGATGACAGAGAATTACTTCCTGAATCTGAATGGAAATATTCAAATGCAATTCAAGGTAAAATTAAAACGGTTGGAAATAAATGGTCAGATTTTCAAGTTAGAAAATACAAGCAATTGTCTCAACCACTTTATGTTGTAACAGATTCTGAGGGAAACGATTTATCTGAAGCAATTGGTTACACACCTGATATAAAAGAGTATAAGTCTTTTCTTGAAACTGCAATTAAAAATTTTAATAGATAAAAAGTTGCTTTATAGAAAATAATATTATATTTGTCCAAGTTAGAAGATCTAACCACTTTAATTAATTTAAAACAAGATATGAAAAAATTATTATTTTTAGGTTTATTTACAGCTAGTACCGTTGTAAGTTCAAATGCTAATGCACAAGCAGTAGAAGAAGGAAATATCCTAGTTGATGTTTACGCTGGATACGGAACTATTTTTAACGCTCTATTTAGAACAGCTTATATAGGTGTTGATTCAGACTCAAAATTGACTGCAATTGATGCAATTGGATTAAGAGCTGAATATTTAGTAGCCGATAAATTTGGAGTAGGGCTTGATTTTACTTACAGTAGTGCAAAAATTGTAGATCCATATACTAAAACGGTATATACTTATGACCAAAATGGATTTGTAACTGGATCGACTTTGACTCCATATGAGCAAACATTTAGTAGTAAAAAAATCGGAGTTATGGTTTCTATGAACTATCATTTTTTAGACAATGATAAAATTGATGCATATACTAATTTAGGAGTTGGATATAAAAATAGATCATATGCATACGAATCTACAAATCCAGCTGAAGTGAGTGAAGAACTTGGCGTTGGGACTGTGATTCCGTTGGCTTTAAGAGTTGGTGTTGGTATGAGGTATTTCTTTACTGACAATATTGGAATTAATATGAATGTTGGTTTAGGCCAAGGAGGCTGGGTTAATGGTGGCTTAGCTTTGAAATTTTAATCAAATTATATTTTTTTTAAAAGCTGGTTCAAATTAATTTTTGAACCAGCTTTTTTTTTGAACCTTTATGGAATTTAACTGTATGTTGCATCAATAAATAAATATTAACGTATGAACCACAATTCAATTTTCAAACAAGTACTTATTTTCAGCCTTTTTTTGACAACGTCACATTCTATTTTTGCACAAACACAAAAAGAAGTGGTTCTTTCATCATCATTGGATAAAGTAACTGTCTTCTTTCAAGGTGCTCAAATGGAACATTCAAAAACAAGCTCCTTGAAACAAGGAAAACAAACTTTAGTTTTTGAGAAAATTACAGACTTTTTAGATCCAAATTCAATTCAAGTAAAAGCCACGGGTTCTTTAACAATTCTCTCCGTAAGTGCTAGAAAAAACTTTGAGGACAAACGTATTTCGAATGCTGAAATAAAAGAATTAAATACAAAATTAGATAAATTATACTTGCAAGATAGAAGTTTACGAGATGAATTTACGATTCTGCAGACTGATAAAAACTTGCTAAAAATGAATAGCAATATTCGAGGAAATGATCAAGGAGTCAAAATTTCAGAACTGAAAGAAGCATATTCATTTATTCACGCAAGAATGGTTGAAAT
>CAMBRH010000009.1 GCA_945870115.1 Chitinophaga pinensis
TCAAAAAGTGTTTGTACTTGCGTTTCATTTACCTCAAACCAATCTCTCAAAATGGACGCATACACATCTCTAAAATCAATTTGCATTGGAATTCCTGCTTGATCTTCAATCGTGTTTGAAATTATTGGATTTGGACCAATAATTGTTCCACTCAAACAAGAACCAAATAAAAATAAAGGTGCAGCATCTCCGTGATCTGTTCCATCACTTGCATTTGAAGCAATTTGACGGCCAAATTCTGAAAAAGTCATTCCTGCAACGCGCTGCTCTAAACCCAATAAAGTCAAATCATTTTGAAAGGCGGTAATTGCATCTGAAAGTGTTTTCATCAAATCTGCATGAGCTCCAATACTTGTATTTGTTAAGTCAACTTGAGCAGAGTGCGTATCAAAACCGTTTAAATTAACAATGTAAACTTTTGTTTTTAAACCTCCAGAAATCATTTGAGCAACATATTTTAAATGCACAGCCAAAGGATTTTCTGGGTCATAAAGTGTTGAAAGTGAATTTCCTGCGTTTGCAGCAGCATTCACTTGTTGACCATAGGCATTTGTTTGAGCAATCATGGTACTCAAAAATTCCATGTGACTTCCGTAGTAAGTTCCATCATTTAGCGCAGAACCTGAACCAACATTTACCGTTTCAAAAGGATCGTTTACGGTGTGAGAAAAATTTCCAACTAATCCTTGACAAGTCGCAGAAACTTCATATCCCATGCTGATTGCAAATGGATCTGGATTATCAACATTCGGATAATCATCTGGGAAATTCGGAAATTGTTGATCTAAATTTCGTCCGAGCCAACCTGTATTTGTAGCTTGATCCGTACTTCCGTAAGACCAAATATCCATGGATCTAAAATGTGATCGGTTTTGTTCTGGATAACCAACATTTTGAATAATTGCCAATTTATCATTCGCAAACATTCCTGCCATTCCTGCCATTGATGGATGAAAACCATTTGTTGCATTTAAAGGCAAAATTAAATTTTCAGGAATGATAACATTTGGACGTTGAAGCATCAAATTATCATATTGATCAATTGGAATCAAAGTATTTAAACCATCATTTCCTCCATTCAAGCGAATGATTACTAAAACTTTATCTTCTGCTGAACGAGAAACATCAAACAATTTTTTTGTTACCGCTTCAAAATTTAAATCCTTAAAAATAAAAGGAACGGCTACTGAAGATAAGGATACATTTTTTACAAAATCTCTTCTTTTCATATTCTAATGTATTAAATTGTTTGAAATTCTGGTAATTTGAATAATTGAGCCAAGGTTAAAGCAACTCTTTGTTTAACAGGATCTGAAACTACAATATTTGTTGGGTCTGCCAAATATTCATTGTATTGCAATGTCCACTCAAAATCAGGTAAACCATTGGTTAATACAGCTTTTAAAGTTGTTTTCTCTATTACCGAAAGTCCCTTTGCGCTAAAAACGGTTGACATGTCTTCAATAACTTGAATAGCATCACTTGGAAGTGATAAATTGTTCAAAAATTCAAAATGATTTACTGCAAATTTATTTCCGTTTACATCAATTCCACCATAAATTGTCAAATAATCAGCAAATTGAAAGCGCAGTTTTATGTAACTTGAATTTACCCACAATTTAGAAAAACTTGGTGCTTGATAATATGCATACCATCCTCCAACATTTGGCGGCTGATGATAATTCATACCTAAAGCTCCAGCTAACCAATAAGTATTTAAATACATTTGATAATTCGTTGCAAGATCATAAGTTGTAACCGAATGTGTTGAATTTAAAATTGAAAAGATTAATTCCAATGGATTTTTTATGATTGAACCTCTCACACTTATGTCGTAAAAATGTTCACTTTTCAATAATTCTTCCATCACTGGAAAAATTTCATAATTATTGGCAATTAAAGTGTTTGACATTCCTGTAATTATGGTGCTTTCAACATCAGCGGTCAAATCATAATTTACAAACCAGCGGTAAATTTTACGACAAATAAATTTTGCCGTTTCTGGCTGCTGAAAAATAACATCTATGTAGTTTGAATATTCATTTACACCAGCATTTGGTATCACTGCATTTCCAAAATGTGCTGATAAAGTTTTAACTGTTGTATCGTGAAATGTTGGCTCAAAATAAGAACTTGCACTTGCAACAGTGTCACTTTGAAAATTTTGAATTGTCCATCCAGTTAAAATTTTCGCTCCTTGTTGGACATCTAATTCAGTATAATTGGTATAATCTCCTTCTCCAATTTGTACTCCTTTTCCGATGGTGTAAAGTTCTAAAAGTTCTCTTGCATAATTTTCATTTGGACTGTAAACATTGTTTTGAGCTCCATTTAAAAACACTAAGATCGAAGGATTTATTGTAATGTCTTTTATTAATTGCTTGAAATTTCCATACGCATTGTCAAAAATCAATTTATGATAATCGTATGTTGCTCTTGAGTCAAATGTTGATTCAGCAGCAAAGTGATTTTGCCAAAAAAGACACATTTTTTGATGAATACTCAAACTTTCTCTATTGATAAGTTCCAATTGCCAAGCTCCCAAAGATTCTCTTCTAGCATTTTCTGTATTTTGCTTATCGACAATATTTGTTGGATAAACACTGTTAATCCACGTTGAACCTTGAGCAACGATTGATTCATTTGGAGAAACAGTAAGTGGCTCTCCATAACTTGGAATTGTCAGTAATTGAGTTACAGTGGCATCCATGCCATTTGCAACGGCATCAATAATTTGAGAAAATTTTGGACCAAAAAGCGACCTTCTCAATAAATGTGCTGCCTCGTCTTTTGTCCAAGCACCAGTATAAGGCGCTAAACTTAAAGAAATTGGCGTGACAACTTGTTCATCTGGAATCATAATACAATGTTTTAGTATTGCAATATAGAAAAATATTATGAATTATGATTGGTGAATTGTAAAATTTAAAAAATTCTTAATACAAGACATTCCTTTTCATCCCTTTCAATTTTGTCCGTTTAATTGGGCTATTTTTCGCTAAAACAGAAAATGTGTTTTCTTCCATTTCTAGCCAATCCGTTTTTGAAAGGTTTATTAAGTTTGTATTTAGAGTAAATTCTTTTTCAGAATGAGGTTTTGAAAATCGATTCCAAGGGCACACGTCTTGACAAATATCACAACCAAAAGCCCAAGAATTCATTTTTTGCTCAAAACCAGAGGGAATAATTTCATCTTTTAATTCAATTGTCAGGTAAGAAATACATTGAGATCCATTGACAATGTAAGGTGTATTTAAAGCGTCGGTCGGACAAGCGTCAATACATTTTGTGCAAGTTCCACAATAATCTTTTATAGCGCCATCAACTTCTAAATCCAAATCAATAATTAATTCGGCAATAAAGAAAAAAGATCCGTTTTTTGGATTGATGAGGTTTCCATTTTTTCCAATCCAACCCAAACCAGACTTTTTCGCCCAAACTTTATCCATCACGGGAGCAGAATCAACAAAAACACGTCCATGAACTTCACCAATTTGAAGTTTAATTTGTTCCAAAAATTGATTTAATTTTCCTTTTATGACTTCATGGTAATCATTTCCATAAGCATATTTTGAAATTTTTGGTAAATCTTCCTTTTGAAATTCGTAAGGATAATAATTCAACAATAAAGATACGACTGACTTAGAATTTTCTACTAATAGGGTGGTGTTTAAACGTTTGTCAAAATGATTTTCCATGTAACGCATTTTTCCATGAAAGCCATTTTTCAACCAATTTTCTAATCTTTGAGCTTCATTTTCTAAAAATCCACTTTTTGAAATACCACAATGTAAAAACCCTAAATCTTGTGCGATTTGCTTGACAATTTTTGTATGGTTTTCTTTAGTTTTCATGTAATTACAGATTGGCAGATTACAAATTACAGATTGCTTCGCTTTCAATAAAATTATTTTGAAAGCGAAGCAATCTGTACCGCCAAAGGTAGCCACGAAGTGAATCTGCCAATTTGTAATCTGTAATCATTAAATTAAGGATTCAATTCTTTCCAAATCAAATCTTTCAATTCGTTTAAACCTTGTTGAGCAAGAGAAGAAATAAATAAATATGGAATTTTTGGTAAATCTAGTTCTATTTGTTCTTTCAAAACATCGTCTAACATATCCGATTTTGTGATTGCTAAAATTCTATCTTTGTGCAACAATTCTGGATTATACTGTTTTAATTCGTTCAATAAAATCTCATATTCTTTGTTGATATCGTCCGAATCGGCAGCAATCATAAATAAAAGCAATGAATTTCGTTCAATGTGTCTTAAAAAACGCAAACCAATTCCTTTTCCTTCAGATGCTCCTTCGATAATTCCAGGAATATCTGCCATTACAAATGAACGGAAATCTCGGTATTTTACAATTCCTAAATTTGGTCTTAAAGTTGTAAAAGCGTAATTTCCAATTTCAGGTTTTGCGTCAGACAATACTGAAAGTAAAGTACTTTTTCCTGCGTTTGGAAAACCAACTAAACCTACATCTGCGAGCACTTTTAATTCTAATATTTTCCAACCTTCTCTTCCTTCTTCACCCGGTTGAGAATAAGATGGCGAACGATTGATGGATGATTTGAAATGATTATTTCCCATTCCACCTCGTCCACCTTGAACCAATATTTTTTCTTCTCCGTCTGCAGAAATTTCAAATAAAAATTCATTTGTTTCAGCATCTCGAGCAATTGTTCCGATTGGAACCTCAATGTATTTGTCCGTTCCTTGTGAACCAGTTTTCATGTTTCCTGAACCGTGTGCACCATGTCCAGCTTTTACGTGTTTTTGAAATTTCAAATGCAAAAGTGTCCAAAGTTGAACATTACCGCGCAAGATTACGTGACCACCACGACCTCCATCACCTCCATCTGGACCGCCCATTGGAATGTATTTTTCACGTCTATAATGCGTGGATCCTCCACCTCCGTTTCCAGAAGTTCCATGAATTTTTACGTAATCTACAAAGTTATCAGAAGCCATTTTATGAGTTATGAGTGATGAATTATGAGTAATGAATAATGTACTTTGACATTTCTTCGTCTTCAATCTAATTGAATCCAACTAAAATTAGTTCGCTGGAGCGAATCAATTCTTATTGTTTTTCAATAATTTATAAATAATTTAAATATTCTAAATCAATACCATATTTATTAATTCAGAAAATGTAAATTTATATTTTTACTAAAGTCTTGACTTCTGACTTTTATAGTCCTTTGTCTAAAGTCTTTCGTCTATAATCTTTTGTCCAAAGTCTATTTTATTTTGTCTAAAGCTTCAAATAATTTTTCTGAAATATCGTCCACTGAACCTAAACCATTTATTGAAATAAATTTGTTTTGATTTTCGTAATATGATTTAACAGGCATTGTTTCTTTAATATATACGTTTATTCTGTGCTGAATAATTTCTGGATTTGCATCATCTGGTCGTCCGCTAAATTCAGCTCGTTTCAATAAACGTTCTTTCAATTCATTTTCTTCAACATCCAGAGCTAACATTAAAGCAATTGTTGTATTTTGCGATTCCAAAAATTCATCTAAAGCTTTTGCTTGCGCATTTGTTCTAGGAAAACCGTCAAAAATAAATCCTTTTGGGTTTTCTTGCTTCAAAACTTCATTTTTTAACATATTGATAGTCACATCATCAGGCACTAATGAACCTTTATCCATGAAACTTTTAGCTAAAACACCAAGTTCAGTTTCACCTTTGATATTAGCTCTAAAAATATCACCTGTCGATAAATGAGTTAATCCATATTTTTGGATTAAACGCTCAGATTGAGTTCCTTTTCCAGCACCTGGAGGGCCAAATAAAACGATATTTAACATCTTATTCTTCAATTAATTTATAAATTGCTTCTAAATTTCTTCCGTGTTCATTGTAATCTAAACCATAACCAACCACAAAATCATTTGGAATAGAAAATCCAACTAAATCTGGAGCGTGTTTTCCTGAGAAAGCATCTGGTTTAAATAATAGTGATCCTATTTTTAAAGATGCAGGACTAAAAGCAGTCAAATATGAATAAATTTTATTCATTGTGATTCCAGTATCAACAATATCTTCTAAAATAATAACGTGTTTTCCTTCAATATCGGTGTTTAATCCAATTAATTCATCTACTCTACCAGTTGAAGTTGAACCTTTGTATGAACTAACTTTTACAAATGAAATTGCACAAGGAATAGAAACGTTTTTCATCAAATCGCTAGCAAACATGAATGAACCATTCAAGACAGCAATGAAAATCAAATCTTTACCAACATATTCTGAATTTATTTCACCAGCAATAAGTTTTACTTTATTTTGAATTTCTTCAGCTGTAAGAAAAATATCAAATGTTTTATCGTGTATCTTTACCAAAATTTGTATTTTAATGTGCAAAATTACTAAATTATTATCAAAATATTGTTAGAAAAAGTAAATGAAATGAAAAATGCTAGAATTGATTTACATTTTTGTTAGAATTCATAATCAATTTCAAAATTTTCAATTAAAAGAAAAACTTTATTTTGACAAAATTTAGTTATTTGATTTCCAATCAAGTAAACTTTTTTTAATTAATCTTTACTAGTTTGTACTTTAATTCCCCAAAATCGAGAGGAACTCCTCCAGGCAAACCATCTCCAACCTCGTTGAAGAGAAAAAGAGTGTCTTTTTTAGCCTTAAAAACAAAATTTATCGATTTTTCAGTTCTGAAATTAATACAAATTTCATCAACTTTTGGTTTAGGACCACCAATAAAATCTGTAAAAACATAATAATTTTTAAATTCTGGATGTCCAGATATTATACCATCGCTTTTAAAAGAAACTTTTAAAGGAATATTTGTTGAATCAAACAATAAATATTTTCCAGTAAAAATCTTTTCATTCACTATTTGTTGAAGTGCTTCTGATAGATCATCTTCTTTTTTATTTACTTTAACTTTTGTAAATTTTATTTTATCGAGGAGTTTATTTGAACTATTGTAATGATATAATATCAAGTATGTTTTATTATCAATTATTTCACTACCAATATCGTAATAGTTTGATTCATTTTCGTAGTCAGTAAGATCAGTTTTAAGATTCTTAATTTCTTGCCCTTGACTTAAAAACACTCTAAAATTATATCCCTCATGATTATTCAAACTTGCTCCGATTTCAATAGTATCATTACTATTATTTTCGGGAATAAATATTGTAACAATTCCCTTTAATTTATTTGCTGATTTTATAGGAGATAATGTTTTATCTATAGATTGTACATAATCTACTAAAACCCAATCACCTTCTAAAATGGATGATAATTTTGGTTTAATTTCACTTAAATTTTTAGTGCTTTTATTAATAGATTTATCACTTATACAACTTGCCACTGTAATTAGAATCAAAAAAAAGGATATAAATTTTTTCATAATATATTTTTCTCAAATTTTTTACACAATAAAGTAACTCTCAAAGTTAATTTTATACTTTTCAAATCTTTTCATTTAAAAAATCTATTCTACTTCTTCCAAAGCTTCACTTAAATCCACAAAATAAAATTGTTTTGAACTATTTTCATTGAACAGCAATTTAATTTTTTGTTTTTCAATAGCTTTAATTTTATAAGAAGTCAAAAGTTGATTGTCAAAATTTTCGTCTGTAAAGCAAAAATGGTGTTTGTAATTTTTTATATCATTTGAAGTTTCATTTAGATGAATTTCTCCTAAATTACTTCCTGGAAGAAAAACAAAGTGTTGCCCCGTTTTTGCTTTAAAATTCACTTCTTGGTTGGGTAACAAAACATAAACGTAAGGTGTTACGTTCATCTTGTTTTCAAAAAGTAAGCATGTAACCTGATATGATGATTCATTCTTTAGAAATAGTGTTTTGTTTCCAGTACTTTGATTTACAGATTTAAAACCATCAAACTTCAGTTTTTTAATTTCATTATCCGAATAGATTTCACAGGAATCAACATTTCCTTGTAAGATTAATTCTTGTATTTTTAGATTATTTTGAATAAAATCTTCAACGAATTGGTTCTTAAATTCTGTTCTGCTTTTTAAATCAATTTCAATAGGGGAGAGGTGTAAATATGCATTTCCTTGATCCAAAACTGGCTCATCAGATTCTGTTTTATGTTCCATACTTTGAATCAAAGAATCCATTAATTTCCGTTCATTAACACTAAAATTTTTAAACGCAGAATTTTCACTTAATTTAGCTTCCTTTTCTTTCCAGGTAAAAATAACATAAATTAAAACACCTAATGAAACAGCTAAAATTGGAAAAATTATTTTGTTTAATAATGTCCAAGAACTACTGATTTTTGGTTGATATTTAAAGTATTTAGCTTCGCCATTTTTGATAGATTCATGAATTTCCTTTAAATGATTTCGATGTTCTTCATTTAAATTCACTAAGTTTAATTGACTTATAATCCAAAATACAATGCGATTACTGGAGAATTTATGCTGAAATAATGTTGTTCCTTGTTCAATTAATTCAACTTTTGAGCGATAAAATTCTTTTGTGAAATTATTTAATATGGTAATTTTTTCTTGTGAAAAATAGCTTCCTATTACTAAAATTAATTCCTTTTCACTTTTAATTTGAATTAGTTTTTCTTCAATTTTTCTCAAATCGTTTTTAAAAATTGAGTTGATTTTATCTTGAATAATTAATGCGGCATCTGAATTTAAAATCGAAATATAAGTAGAAACTTTTTCTAAATTTATTAAATCGGTTTTTTCCAATTTAGGAATTAATTTCTCTAGTAAAAAAGGGGAAATAAAATGTTGAAACGACTTTAACAAAAAATGATCTTTGTAGTTATTCATCAAAAAATCATTTGCTAAAAACTGCACTTTACATTCTGAAAGCAATAATTTTTCTAAATTTTTAGAATTTTTAATCCATTGTAAAAAAACAAGATTTTCATCATTTGAAATGAAGGAAACAAAATTTTGAACCTCATTTAATTCAAGTTCTCGTTCATTAATTTTTAGTTTTTTACCTTCGGAAAAGTTAAAATTTACTTTTTCTAAAAGTTGATTTTTTTCTATTAAAAAAGCAATAGAATCATTTTTTTCAGAAGAATTTTCAAACAAAAAAGTTTGTAATAAATCCAAAGAAATAAATGTATTCTTCATGATTTTTAGCTTTACAGATTTTTTTGTTCGTCTAAATATAAATCATAAATCATTCCATCGGAAAGACCAATTTTTGGCACAAAGAAATTTTGTGTTTTAATTTTCTTCAAAATGAAGGTAAAAATTTGAATTGCTGGCAAAATTACATCCGCTCTATCTGGTTTCAATTGAAACTTATCGATTCTTTCTTCAATGCTGAGCGCAGCTAATTCAGATTCTAGTTTGTGCATTTTTCTGAGAGAAATCATTTCAGATTGTTGAGCACCAAGTATTTTATGAACTTTATTGATATTTCCTCCCGTTGCATAAACTTGGTGAATAGTTGTTAAATCAACATTTTCCTCAATCCATGAATTCAATTCTTTCCAGATTTTTTTGTCGGTTTTTTCTTTCAAAAGTCTAATTGTACCCAATTCAAATGATTTTGCAGCGACTTTATTCCCACCTTCAAAAACACTAATTTCAGTACTTCCGCCACCAACATCAATTACCAGGAAAGAGGATGCTTTGTCAAAATCCAATAAAAAGAAAGTGCCAAAAATTAATCTTGCTTCTTCATCACCCGAAATTATTTCAATTTCAATTCCAGTTTTTTCTTTGATTTTTTCAATTACTTCCTCTTTGTTTGTTGCTTCTCGCATAGCTGAAGTAGCACAAGCACGAATTTTTTTTACGTCAAATATTTCAGCAATTAATTTAAAAGCTTCGATCGTTTTGACAAAATTTTCTGTTTTTTTCTCAGAAATAAATCCTTTATCAAAAACTTCTTCACCAAGTCTCAATGGAATTCGTGTGTAAGATATTTTTTTTACGAAAGAATGATCGCCTTCTTTCGTCACTTCCCCAACCAAAAGTCGAGCGGCATTTGTACCGATATCTATTGCACCAAATTTCATATTAAAAATTGAATTTATGCGAAAGTACTAATAATTGTGAAAAGTCAAACGACGAGATAAAAAGAAAAATCCTGAACATTAAAACATTCAGGACAATCTTCCCGAAAGAGGTGGAAGCCAACTTTCAAGCTTTTTTAGACAAAAAATGAGCCAATTGCTTGACTCATTTAAGCTATTTAGTACCCAGGGCGGGTCCCGATGGTTATCGGGACGAACCCAAAAATCTACTTTTTAATTTCACCACCATTTCTGGATATTTTTTTAGATTTTGAATGTATATTTTACTTTTCATATTTTTTATATGTTGCTCAATTTTTCTAGCCTGAGAATAATCTAAATCAGTAATAATTAGAAACAATACCCAGTCATCAGAATTTGAAGTAAATGACTTTTTGTATGTTAAATTTTGATGGTCTTCAAGCCTTTCAACTATATTTAAACAACTTCCAATATAAAATTTATCTAATGTTTCAGAATGTAGAATATAAACATTTGCCATAATCAGTAAATAAATAAAAAGAAAAATCCTGAACATTAAAACATTCAGGACAATCTTCACGAAAGAGGTGGAAGCCAACTTTCAAGCTTTTTTAGACAAAAAATGAGCCAATTGCTTGACTCATTTAAGCTATTTAGTACCCAGGGCGGGAATCGAACCCGCACTCCTTGCGAAACTGGATTTTGAATCCAGCGCGTCTACCAATTCCGCCACCTGGGCATTTGTTTTCCCTCGTGTCTACCTCCCGATAGCTATCGGGATCCGCCACTCGGGCAATTAATCTTTCAGAAAATAATTTCTAATTCTTAATTGGACTGCAAAAGTAATAGAATTTTTTATTTTATTGACTAAATTTTAAAAAAAACCAATAAATATTCACTAATTTCATTTTCTTATCGTTAATTTGTAACTTAATTAAGAAAGAACACATGTCAAAAATCTTAATCAAAAATATAAAAGGACTCGTTCAATGTGGAGAAAATCTTCCATACATTGTAAAAGGTTCTGAAATGCAAATATTACCAATTCTGGAAAACGCCTTTTTAGCAATTGAAGATGATTTAATAGTTGAATACGGTTTAATGAAAGAATGGGGAGGAATCACTGATTGGCGCGATGTTGAAGTTATTGATGCTGAAGGAAAATACGTTTTTCCTGCATTTTGCGATTCCCACACACACATTGTTTTCGCAAAATCTCGGGAAGAAGAATTTGTTGACAGAATTAAAGGTTTAACTTACGAGGAAATCGCATTAAAAGGAGGAGGAATTTTAAATTCAGCAAGAAGATTGAGTGAAAAATCAGAAGATGAACTTTTTGAAGAAGCTGTGAAGCGCGTAAAATTGGTAAACTCTTATGGTACTGGAGCTTTGGAAATTAAATCTGGCTATGGATTAAGTGTTGAGGCAGAATTAAAAATATTACGTGTTATAAAACGCATAAAAGAATCTGTCAGTTTTCCTGTAAAAGCGACTTTTTTAGGAGCACATGCTTTTCCAAAAGAGTTTAAAGAAAATCACCGTGGATATATTGATTTGATTATCAACGAAATGCTACCAAAAATTTGGGAAGAAAAATTAGCAGATTACATCGATGTTTTTTGTGAAAGAAATTATTTTTCCTTAGAAGAAATGGAAGAAATTTTGCTTGCTGGAAAGAAATACGGATTGATTCCAAAAGTTCATGTAAACCAATTTTCAATTATGGACGGAGTTTCAAAAGCAATCGAATTGGGGGCTTTGTCGGTGGATCATTTAGAAGAAATTTCTGATGCAGACATTGAAGCATTAAAAAACTCAAATTGTATGGCAACTTTATTGCCAAGTTGTTCACATTTTATTTCCATTCCTTTTGCAAATGCACGAAAAATGATTGATGCTGGTTTACCTGTCGCTTTAGCAAGTGATTTTAACCCAGGAACAACTCCTACGGGAAATTTGCAAGTTGTTTTGAGTTTGGCTTGCGTAAAAATGAAAATGACACCAGAAGAAGCGATTAATGCTTTGACAATAAACGCAGCATATGCGATGGGAATTTCAGAAACGCATGGATCCATTTCTTTAGGAAAAAAAGCACATATCATCATAACAAAAGAAATTCCTTCATTGGCATATTTACCTTATGCTTTTGGTGATAATCATGTAGAAAAAACGATTGGCTTTTGAAAACAAAAAAGCAAAAAGTTTTAGTAAGCGTAACGAATGACTTAGTTACTGACCAACGAGTTCATAAAGTATGTACTTTTTTTCATGAAAATGATTTTGAAGTCACTTTAATTGGCAGAAAATTAAAAAATTCTGTAACCTTAAATAGAGTTTACAAAACAAAAAGATTTAAGCTCTTATTTACAAAAGGAGCGATGTTTTATGCCAACCATAATTTTCGTTTATTTTGCTATTTGTTGTTTCACAAATCGGATATTTTATTGTCGAATGATTTAGACACTTTACTTCCTAATTATTTAGTTTCAAAAATTAAGAAAGTGAAATTAGTTTACGATTCTCATGAATATTTTACGGAAGTACCAGAGTTAACAAACAGACCAAAAGTTAAACGAATTTGGGAAAAAATAGAATCGTCAATATTCCCAAAATTAAAATCTGTTTATACAGTAAATGAAAGTTTAGCAACTCTTTTTTCAACTAAATATAAAGTTGATGTTTCTGTTGTCAAAAATGTGCCAAATTATTTTGAAAATGGTGACTTAGAAAAAAATGAATTTCCAACAGTTTTTTATCAAGGAGCTTTAAATAAGGACAGAGGTTTAGAAGAATTAATTCAGGCTTTTTCCTTTTTAGAAAACACTCAACTTCAAATTGCTGGGGATGGAGATATAGTGGAAGGTTTAAAAACATTGGTTTTAAACTTAAAATTAACTGAAAAAGTAACATTTCTAGGCAAAATTCCCTTTGAAGAATTAAGAAAACACACTTCAAAAGCGCATCTTGGTGTTACACTTGAAAAAGATACAAATTTGAACTATAAATTCGCCTTACCAAATAAACTGTTTGACTATATTTCTTGTAATTTACCTGTTCTAAGCTGTGATTTAATAGAAATAAAAAACATTGTTGAAAAATATGATATTGGTATTACGATTTCAGAAATAAAACCAGAAATCATTGCTGAAAACATTCAATTTATGTTTGAGAACCAATCAAAAATGGATTTTTGGACAGCAAACACAAAAATTGCTGCTAAACAATTGTGTTGGGAGAACGAAATTAAAGTTCTGAAAAAGATTTATTTAGAATAATTCCTCCTTTCTTGAATGTAAAAACCAAGTTTATAAAAATCAAAGAAAAACAAATTCGCTTTTCCATTTAAAAAATGATTTTTCAATGCTTTTCCAAAAAGTTTAAATAAAATTAATGGAATGAAAATCAAGTTTAATCGCTGCAATTTTTCATAAATCTGAATCAATTTAATACTTTCTCTAAATTCTTGTGAATGATCAATTTCGTGTTGAATGAAAAGTAAACTTTTAATTGCTGTCTCCGTTTTCTCAATAAATTTTTTATTTGAATCCAATCCAATATGATAAACTGAATTGTTTGAATGAAAAATTGAAATGTTTTTTTTCTTCAATTCTAATCCAAATAAAGTATCTTCATGACCATAATTTGCAATTTTTTCATTGAATTTTTCTTTCTCAAATAAGGACTTTTTTATGATAAAATTATTCGTCATAAAAGATTGATAAGGATTCAATTTTCTATTTTCTGCACTTTGCTGCTGACGTTTTAAACCATACTTCCAATTCAAAAGACAATTTTTATCTTTTAATTCATTTTCATAAATACTTCCTCCAAAAATTACTTGAGGATTTTCATTCATTAATAAAGAAATGTAATTTTCTAAATAAGTTTCTGACACTAGCTTTGCATCACAATCTAAAAAAAGTAAATTTTCAAATTGAGCATAAGCTAAAAATAAATTTCTAATTTTTGAACGACCAATATTTTCCTCAAGTTCAATGTATCTTGCTTTTTCACAAGAAGGTTTATTAATATTCTTGAAACTTTTTTCGGAACAATCATCAATTAAAATTAATTCAAAAGGAACCGTCAATTTATTCCCTTGACTGAGTAAATCGGCAACTAAAGAACAGACATCAAAATTATAAATAGGGATACAAATACTTAACATTTAACTGAATTTACCTCCACAAACTTATAAAAATTAATCTACTTTGTGTTAAAAAAAGTTAAGCATTGTTGAAAAACAATTTGTTTCACATACATTCGTTGACTTAAGTTAGATCATTATATAAAAATGAGAAAAATTCGAATAAATTTTATTGTTGTTTTAGTCAGCATCGCTATGATTGCTTTATTATTTATTCAATTGTTTCAAACTGCACAATTATACGATCGAAAATCAACTCAATTTAAAAATCACGTTCAAACTTTGTTGGATAGAATTGCTGTTCATCACGAAAAAGCAGATGATATTCGAAAATATTTACAAGTTGTAAATAAAGATTTTAGCGGTCAATACAAAGATATTTTAAAGAAAGAATTTCAAAATTTATTGGCTGCACAAGAATCTATTTCTATTAAAGATACAACGATTCTTGAAAATGGAGAAATTAAAAAATTCTTAATCATTCAAGGAAAATCTTTTGATTCATTATCTGGATTAATGGCTGAACATAGAGTTTTAGCTAGAGACGTAAGACATATCCGTCAACTTTTTAATAAGGAAACTGGAATGTTGCCAAACAATGATTCAACTTCTGTTGCGATTCAATTGGATCAGCGAGTTATGCAACAAATCTTTAAGAAGGCAAAATTTATCAATGAAATGATGGTTGAAGCTTTTCGAGATAATGTGTATGACGATCCTTCAAAACGAATTGATGTGGAATTTTTGGATTCTGTTATTGCTTATGAAATGAAGCATGCAGATTTGCCAATGGAGTATGAGTACATGTTGCTTGACGGCAATGGTGAACCTATAAAATTCAAATTTCAACCTAAGAATTATCGCTTGAATTTGGATAGTTTAAAAACTTCAAATACAACACTTTATCCGCAGAATATTTTAGACGAAAAAATTAGTTTATACGTCCGTTTTCCTTCTGAAAATTCGTTTGTTTTTCGTGAAATGGGTTCGATGTTGATTGTAAATATTGGTTTGGTACTTTTAATTGTTGTCGCGTTTTCATTTATGTTTAAAACAATTATTACTCAGAAAAAACTGAGTGAAATGAAAAATGATTTTATTTCAAACATGACGCATGAATTTAAGACGCCAATTTCAACAATTTCTCTTGCGTGTGAAGCTTTGAATGATTCTGATATGGTTAACGACAAATCTCAACAATCCTCGCCATTTATTAAAATGATTGCGGATGAAAACAAGCGATTGGAAGTTTTGGTAGAACGTATTTTGCAAAGTGCTGTAATAGACAGAGGAGATAAATCTGAATTGAATTTTAAAATTGAGCGACTAAATCTCAATGAAATCATTATTCAAATTTGTAACAATGCACAATTTCGTGTTTCAAATATAAATGGAAAAGTCGTAAAACACCTACCAAATGAGCAACTATTTGTTTTGGGAGATCGCGTTCATACAACAAATATTATATCAAATTTAATTGACAATGCGATTAAGTACAGTAAAAATGAACCAAAAATAGATGTTTTTCTAAAGAAAGAAAATCAAAAAGTACAGATTTGTGTTCAAGATCATGGAATTGGAATTGCTAAAGAACACATTGATAAAATATTTGAAAAACTATATCGAATTCCTACTGGAAATTTGCATAACGTAAAAGGTTTTGGACTAGGTTTAAGTTACGTAAAAGCAATCGTTAAATTAAATAATTGGAATATTTTAGTTAAAAGTAAAGTTAACGAAGGCTCTACATTTACGCTAGTTATTCCAATTGATAAATAAATTATAAAAATAGTTAAAACTAAATAATACATTAAATTAAAAGTTATGGATAAGAAATTAAATATATTACTAGCAGAAGACGATGATAACTTAGGGTTATTATTACATTCATTTTTAAAATCAAAAGGATTTTTAGTTGAATTAGCTAGAAACGGAAAACTAGCTTTTGAAAAATTCAATCAATCAAGTTTTGATTTTTGCATTTTTGATGTGATGATGCCAGAAATGGATGGATTTACATTGGCAAAAGAAATCAGAGAAATTGATAAAAAAGTTCCTATTTTGTTTTTGACGGCAAAATCAATGAAGGAAGATAAATTGGAAGGTTTTTCACTTGGAGCAGATGATTATATGACAAAACCATTTTCAATGGAAGAGTTGTTGGCTAGAATTGAAGCAATTATGCGCCGAGTTGAAACAACTCAAGTTTTAGAAGACGATGTTTTTATGGTTGGAAAAATTAAATTTGACGCGCAATCACGCATGTTATATACGCAAGTTCAACCAACCAAACTGACAACCAAAGAAAATCAATTGCTGAAATTGTTGTGTAAAAACGAAAATGAAATCTTAGATCGTCAAGCTACTTTAAGAGCAATTTGGGGTGATGACAATTATTTTAACGGAAGAAGTATGGATGTTTATATCGCAAAATTAAGAAAATTGTTGCGAGAAGATGATCGAATTGAAATCATGAATGTGCACGGAAAAGGTTTTCAATTGATTATCAAATAAAATTAAAGATGTTTTTGAAAAGAGTGAAAATGCAAAAAGCAAAGGTTTAAATGAAAATAAATTATTTCAAAAAAGCTTTAGCAAAAAGTTCTCCCAACAATAAATAACCATCACTTGAAAAATGAAGCAAATCTTTGTCCATTAAGTTTTCTTTTTTCCACTTGTGAACGGATTCATCTCCGCCCATAATTTTATTCCAATTCCAAAAAGCACAGTTTTTATCTTTAGCAATACGTTCAATTTCTGAATTTACAAAAGCCAAATGACGTGGTTTTTCTATATTAAAATAAGTATCAGGTACATTCGTTAAAATCAATTCTGTCTTTGGAGAAATGGCTTTTATTTTATCAATAAATTCAGACAATTGTTTTGAAAATTGTTCTTCACTCAATTCCGTATAATAGGAATCATTTGTTCCTAATGTAAAAATAATAATCTCCGGCTTTAAGGCATCTAATTGTTCAAAAAACTTTGGTGCGAAAATAAAATCTTGAAATTTGGCTCCTCCAACTCCAAAATTTGAATAGGAAAGAATTCCTTCCACAAAATTATGACGCATCGCATAAAATTCAACTAATTCTTTTGTTTCATTTTTAATATTAATCTTTATTTTTGAACTAGCATCAAATTGTAATTTTGAAATATAAATTTCATCTGAAAGTTTCCATTTCCAAAAAGGATTCCTATGATAAAAAGGGTAAGGAACAAAGAATTTGTTCACCATTTTTGAATGTAAAAATTCAATCTTTTCAACTTTTTCTTTAAACTTAAATTTCAAAAACATTTTTTCATCCAAAAAACGGAATGTTCTACCTGTTAATCCAATATTCAAAGACTTAAATTTTAATGTAATTTTCTCACTTTCAAATTTTCCCTTTACTTTTTTCAAACTTTTATTAGAAAACGATAATTCTTCGAAAATCAAATTCGGTAAATACCACGATTTCTGAATAAAAATATCATTTTTCGTAAAATAATTTAAAAATCCTTTAGAAAATTCACCGATTTGAACATGTGAATCACCGATATGAAAAATATCAATCCCAGAATCTTTTTTAGCTTTAATTTCTTCGATATACTTCAAAAGTTGTGGTGAAACATTTTCCAAATTATTAAATTCCTCAAAATAAATATCATTTGATTTTTCATTTTTTTTAAAAATAAACGAACAGAGAGTTAAAAAGAAAATTAAATGTACTTTCATGCTTTAATTAATAATCTGAATTTATGTAAAAGTAAATATAATTCTTAAATTTGCTTTAAAAACCGATCGAATAATCCAACTATAATGAAATCCATTTGCCTAATAGAAGACGAAGAAAGTTTATCTGATTTAATCAAAATGAACTTGGAATTGGAAGGTTTTTCTGTGGAAGCAATTCAGCATGGCACAGAAGCTTTTTTGCAGGCTTCAGACATGGAAAAATTTTCTTTGGTGATATTAGATGTGATGTTACCAGAAGTCAGTGGCTTAACAATCTGTAAGGAAATTCGTAAATATTCTAAAGTTCCGATTTTATTTCTTTCTGCAAAAGGAACAACACAGGATCGAATTTTGGGTCTAAAATTGGGTGCAAACGACTATTTACCAAAACCCTTCGACTTAGAAGAATTACTTTTAAGGGTTCAAATTTTAATTGATGGCGTTGAAAATCAGCAAGAGCAACTTTCATCGATTTTAATTGGTGATTTTGAAATAGATTTTACAACATTTATTGTTAAAAATAAAAGTACGGGATTTAAAACTGAACTTACAAAAAGAGAAATTGAATTTTTAAAATTGTTTCATTCAAAAGAAAACATCGTTGTTTCAAGAGAGGAAATTCTTGATGCACTTTGGAAAGATGATCAATTTCCGACATCTAGAACAATTGACAACTATATTTTGGCTTTTAGAAAAATCTTTGAAAAAGACCCTAAAAATCCCGTTCATTTTCACAGTATTAGAGGAATAGGTTATAAATTTGTTTCTTAAAAAAAATTAAAGTTTTTATTGACAATTCAATTTTTTTACTTAATTTCATATTACAAACCTAAAATCAACTTAAAATTATGTTAGAAAAAGTACAACTCGATAAAGTCTTATTTTTAGACATTGAAACTGTTCCACAGACTTCAACTTTTGCTGAAATGGATGACAATGGCAAAAAATTATTTTCGCTTAAAAATAAAAGTAAATTTAGCAGTCTAAGTTTAGACCCAAATTTCAAAGATAAAACCGAAGATGAACTTCACGAAGAAGTTTTTAAGCAAACTGGCGGGATTTTAGCGGAATTTGGCAAAATAATTTGTATCACTGTTGGATTTGTGAGAGAAAGCAGAACTGGAAAACAATTGCGTTTGAAATCTTTTTTTCATGATGACGAAGAAACACTTTTAAAAGGATTTGTAAAATTACTAGACGAAAATTACAATACACCCTATCACATTTTATGTGGCCACAATGCCAAAGAGTTTGATTTCCCTTATATTTGTAGAAGGCTATTAATCAATGGAATGAAATTACCTTTTGCACTTGACATTGCAGGCAAAAAACCTTGGGAAATTGCACATTTAGACACCATGGAATTATGGAAATTTGGCGATTACAAAGCTTATACATCCTTATCACTTTTATGCTATGTTTTTGGTATCCCAACACCTAAAGATGATATTTCTGGAGCTGACGTTTCTCGTGTTTATTATCAAAATGAAAAAGACACATACACTTCTGGTTTAGAAAGAATTAAAGCTTATTGCGAAAAAGACGTTTTAGCCTTAACACAATTATTTTTAAGAATGCGAGGCGATTCGTTGCTGAATGAAGACGAAATTCATTTTTCCTAATAATGAGAAAGCTACTAATATTCTTATCGATTTTAGTTTTAATACTTGAATCATGCAACGGAACTTTTGTTACAAAAAATGTAATAGATTCACGCAATTTTAATTTTATTCATGCTGGACAAGCTCAGACTTTACTTTTTGAATTAAAGGAAATTAAAACATTTACAAGAAGTAATGGAATTTTCACCTTACATAGAAATTCTGGCCCAGTTGATAGAAGCACAAGATTTGATTTCGCCATTTACGCTTCGGTGAGTGATGGAAAAACGATGAATGAAATTTATGAATTTCCCTGTAAAAAAGACATTGATTTTGATCAATTTATCGCAAATTTAAAAGTTAAACATGCTAAAAACAGAAGTCATTTTGCTGTTGGAAACAAAAATGAAACGGTCGGAGTATTTTCCACTTTCAAAAAAATAAGTTTTTTAAGTTACTTTCCACTTGGAGAAAATTTTGAATTTTCTGATTTTTCAAAACTTGATTTGAACCAACTTGATAATTCTCGTGAAGAATTGATGAAACACATTTCTGGTGATAATCGATTGATGATATCAGATAAAAGTTTGCACGATATCTTAATTCAAATTCCACCAAACGATGAATTGAATTACGAATTAAGTTATTCCATAGTCAATGAAACGATTTTTGAAAATCAGACATACCAAAAAGCAATAATAAAGCATTGCATAAAAGACAAAAATTGGCAAAAAAATGCATTAAAATCTTTAAAAAATAAAAAAGCAAATCTGGATAATGCCCAATTTATTTCAAAATTACACGCAATTGGTGGAATGAAAGAAGTTGTAAAAGAAGATGAATTTCAATTAAAAATGTTTTTTTCTAATGGTGATTTAAATTATTTTTTGAGCAGATTTGATGCGCAAGAAATTATACTTTCTGAAAAAGTAAAAGCTGGATTAAAAAATGATTTACTACAAAAAATCAAAAATCCGTGTAAACTTTCCGAGAATCAATTGAATTTTTTTAATGATTATTTTATTCTATTAGAAAAAATGAAAGTGAAAAATGGCTTTGATTTATTTTTTGAAAATTACCAAAAATCAACTTGTTTAAATGCAACTTTACATGAATTAACAAATGAATTTCTATTTCCAAGTGCCACAATTGGTGAATCGGACAAGCGAAAATGGATCAATTTTGTGGTGAAAAATTTTAAATCTATTCCTGCCATCAGCAGAAGTTGGGATTACTCAACCCTAGAAAAAGACCTAAGTTGCGAACAAAAAAGAGAATTGATGACAAAATTCAGAAAAGACATTGATGTTTTTGAAAACAAAGAAATTCCAACTTGTAATTGAAAATAAGATGAAAATGCTACTTATTTTAGCAGTAATTGCCTTTGATTTTTTTTCTTTAGAAGCTCAATTTATTGATTCTACTTTATTTATTGTAGATTTTGAAAATACCAAAATTATTCATTCAGAATTTATGACTGCTTCATTGGGATATTATTTTTCAAAGCAAGAAATTGATACAAATGAAATAAAAATTGATAAAACCCAATTATATGTTGAAATAATATCAGAAGATAATTATTCCTTTCTAAATATAATAAATGCGACTAAAAGTAATTTATCAATCAGTATTCAGGATGGTTCAATTCCTTTTATTAGAGAAGCCTTGGATAGTGCAGGTATTTGGAAACCAATTGAATATTGGGTTCATCCAACTTGTGGTGCTAGCTATTCTTCAGAGATATTAAATAGCGGTAATTATTTAAAAATTCAATTTTATAGCTATTCAGGTAAATATAAAACAAAACTCCGTTATAAAATTAAAATAAACGATGAAATCATATATACCGATGCTTTTGATGGTTTCATAAATTACTCACAATTCACTTTATCAAAAAACCGACTCCAAAATCAATTTTCAAATTTTTTAAATAAAATATGAAAGCCCATATAAAATAATGCTTCCATCAAGTAAATATTCAAAATTTTTGGAAGAAAAATTCTTTTTTGTGAGTAAAATTAAAATAGAAAAATAAATAAAAGTCATTGAAATTAATATAAGCTGAATTATTTTTTCATGACTAAATGTTGTACATAAAAAAGCTAGAATAAGTAAAATTACAGCTAAAAATTTTGAGTTTTTCATTCCAATTTTACCGACAATTGTTTTTATTTTCCCTTGATCCTGATCAAAATCCCTGATGTCAAATGGAATTGTTAATGCTAAAAAGAAACAAAAAATCGATAACATTAAGTTTAAATGAATGTTTGCGAAATTATTTAAAAGCGGAAAAATTACACATGCTGAAGTCCATGAAATGGAAATCAAAAATGATTTTAAATAAGGAATTTTTCTTATTTTTATTTTTAAAAACGGAAATGAACTGACATAAAAAAATGAAATCAAAAAAGTAAAAACCAAAATTATTAAGGCTAAATATGTTTTTATTACAAAATAACTGAGAATCAATAAAAAAGTAAATTGTAATGTATAAACAATATTTTTTTGTTTAAATTCAAATTGACTTGGTAAATTGTAAACAAAAAATGTTGCTAAAGAAATAAAAGCTGCCTGTAAAAAAGTGTCAAAATTTAAAACGAAATTTAATTCCTTCAAAATCCCTAAAGAAAATGTAAAAGCACAAAGTGCTAAAAATAAAGCTTTTAAATTGAATTTCATTTAAATTAATTCAAGAACACTTTCTACTTTAATACTTTGCATACAAGTACAAGATTTACCTTTTTTGCAAGTTTCACAACTTGAATCGAATTCCAAAAAGTTTACATTTTTGCCCAAAGCCCTCCATCTTCCTGGATGGATTGGTTTTCTAGAAGAAAATAAACCAATGGTTTGAATTCCTAAAATTCCGGCCAAATGCAAAGGTCCTGTGCTACAAGCAACCAATGTTTTGCTTTGAGAAATAAAAACGATTAGTTCCTGCAAGGCCATTTTTCCTGTTAAATCATAACAGTTTTTATGGCTTGGAATAAATGATCGAATCAATTTTCCTTCATTTTCTGTTCCTGTAAAAACGACAATTTCTCCATTTTCTACTAATCTTTCTGCCAAAAGTTTATACTTTTCCAAAGGCCATTCTAGAGCACTTCCTTGTGATTTTGGGTGCAGAATTACAGCATTCTTTATTTTGAAAAAATCTTTTTCTAAATCAATTGTTGGTGAAGTGAAGCTTTTGCATAAACTTGAAGAAATTTCTTCGAAACTTGGAATTTCCTTCAGCCCAAAAGGTTTAAGTAGTTCAAAGTTTAATTGTGCTTCATGTAAATCTGATTTTTTTCGCGTGAAATTTAAGCGGTGGTTGCACGTCAATAAATGAAAAGCTCGGTGAGATGTCCCAATTCGATCTTTGATTTTTGCTTTTTTCATCAAAGACGCAATTTCCTTTTTTGGAAAAACGTGCAAGCAAACATCAATTTTTAAATCAATTATTTGTTGGACTTTTTCATTGCTTGGTAAATTTTCTAAATCTTTCCAACAGAGAACCAAATCTATTTCTTTCATACATGAAATGACAGGTTTTGTATACGTATTTCCTAAAAAAATAATTTTGCATGTAGGAAAATTCGATTTGATCCAAATGCATAAGGGCAAAGTCAAAACGACGTCACCAATGCTATCTGTTCTGCTAATTAATATTGTTTTATTTGCTAAGTCAATGATTTTTGACATTTTATTAAATTTTTGTTGTTTTCAGTTTGGAAAACTGTCTAATTTTTTTGTATTTTAAATAAGTAGCATAAGCAGAAATTCGAGCAACAATAAATCCGTATTTCCCGTCCAAAAAACCTAATTTCAAGAAATAATCTCTGATAAATTTTACAAGAGGACTAAAAATAAGTTTATAAAGTGGGGCATTTTTTCCCTTGGAAACTAAATCTTTGGCAGCAATTGTTGTAAATTTTTGTGCCTGATTGTAATGTTGTTCCAAGCTGTAATAACTGTAGTGCAAACAATTGCCTTTTAAAAATTTAATTTCTTGGCTTTGTTTAAAAATTAATTCTTCGTGAATTTCTCCAGTCCAAGAAGTGAACTCTTTTTCAAAAAGGCGAACTTTTTTATCTGGGTACCAACCGCCATGCTTGATCCATTTTCCACAATAATTTGTCAAGCGATTAAATTCATAATTTCCAGAAAAACCTCGTTTTTTTTCGCTTAAAATTGATTTTTTCAATTCATCTGAAAGCGCTTCATCGGCATCAAGGGATAAAATCCAATCAAAATTGGCCTGAGAATTTGCGAAATTTTTACTTTCAGAATAGCCTCTCCATTCAGCTTGGATGAAAATAACACCAAAACTTTTGCAAATTTCATCTGTCTTATCAGTTGAAAATGAATCAACAACAATTATTTCATCCACAATTTCTTTTAAAGAATTTATACAACGTAATATATTACGTTCTTCATTAAAAGTTATTATTACCGCTGAAAGTTTGTTCATTTGAAAGAAAAAGATGAAATATTTTAAATACAAAAGTATTTATAAAATCTTGAATAAAGGACAAAATGCCTTTTTTTGAAAAGTGAGAATTTTTTTTATAGTTTATCGATGGATAAATCGATTTTGTGCTTTAAATATATCCTTTTAATTGGAATTAATAAAAAATTAACATTGGTATAATTTAATTACTTGAAAAATTACCATACCTTCGCATCGTAAAACTTCAATGTTACCCTTGATTTTTGCGTGCTAAAATTTGTACAAAAAATGAAACCATTGAGGTGAGTTAACCATAAAGGCAATAAATTTGATTTTTATTTTGGTTTGAGCTTATTTTTCAAATGCTTATGTAGATTATCTTCCGATAATTTTATAAACTTTATTTACAAAACTATTTCTTAAACCGAAGAATTTTTTAATTTACAATTTATGTAGTAGTA
>CAMBRH010000010.1 GCA_945870115.1 Chitinophaga pinensis
ATATCCAAGTGATTCGTTGGCTCATCTAATAAAATCACATCTGGTTGATTGACAAGTATTTTTGCTAATTCAGCTCTCATTTTCCAACCTCCAGAAAATGAATTTAGTGATTTTTTGTATTCCTCGTCAGAAAAACCTAAACCATTTAAAGTAGAAGTAATTTTTTCTTCCCATTGATAACCTTCATGAAAATTGAATAAATCATTTTTTTCATTCAATTCATTTAATAATTCAAGGTAAGATTCATTTTCATAATCTGTTCTAACAACCAATTCATGATTAATTTCATCAATTCTCGTTCTCAATAAATTTAAAACTTCGTTAGAATTAAATAAATATTCAAATACAGATTTTGTTGAGTCAATTACAATATCTTGAGTTAAAAATCCTACAACAACATCTTTTTGTTTGTGAATTTTTCCTTCGGTAGGTTTGTCGTGTTCTGCAATAAGTTTTAATAAAGTTGATTTTCCAGCACCATTTTTACCAGCCAAACCAATTTTATCACCTCTATTTATTTGAAAAGAAATTTCTTTAAAAAGGTATCCTTGTGGTAAAAATATACCAATTTGTTCAAGATTAATCATGATACAAAGGTATGAATAATTTTTTTCTTGGATTTGATTAAAAAACTAAATTGGTTTTGATTTAATCTGAGTTTAAATTTATAGAATTCACTTATTAGGCATTTTTATAAGGTGACTAATTTGGAGTTTACTCTAGTAAATGACAAATTGGGCAACAAAAATAACGACATAAGTCGATTTTGTAAAATAAACTCGCTCAACAAAAAAGCTGTTCAAATAAATTTAAACAGCTTTCTTAAACAAATGTAGAGTTTTTTGTCAGAATTAATTTTTCCAAATTTCTTTTAAAAATAATTCCTCATTTCCAGAAATCTGAGCTTGAATTTTAATTTCATTCTCGATTTCTACCAACATCGGTTTTAAATTAGAACTATTGGACTCCGAAATAATCGTTTTTACTTCGTTGTACTTTTGCTTTAATTTAATCGCTTTTAACATTCTTTCAGAATATTCTGACTGACAAGCTTGGAATCCTAAGCTCATCAAAAACAATGATATTATTACTGTTGCTTTCATGTTACAAAGTAACGACAGTATTCTAGATTAGGCAAATCATATGTTTTTTAAAAACAATAGTTTGTTCATTGAAAACCCATAAATATTCATTCACCTTTTTTAAACACCTTTTTTAAAGAGAAAAAGCAAAACTTTTATTGAAATCAAAAAAAAATAATAATTTTCAGAACGCCAATTTTTAATTAATTATTCATTGTGCCCTTCATATATTCCTTTGTGATTTGGTGTTTAAAAATACGTACGAGCTATGTTTTAGCATTCCCTCCCAATACTTTTCGGGACAAACCAATCTTTCCAATATTCACAATCTTAACAATCTTCTCCACCAAGTTAAAAAAAAAGTTTAAATTTGCCCTATGATTTTAGTAACTGGTGGTACAGGTTTATTAGGGAGTAATCTGTTGTTAGAATTAACTCGCAATCACGAAAAAATTTCTGCAATATTTCGGGAAGAATCAAAAATTGAGCTTGTTAAAAAATTATTCTTAAAACTAGAACCAACAGAAGGTAAAGAATTATTTGAAAAAATTACTTGGATTAAATGTGATGTTTTAGATATTGTGACCTTAAATGAAATCACAAAAGAAACAAAAACGTTATATCATTGCGCTGCACTTGTTTCTTTTCGCAGAAGAGATTTTCCTTTGATGATGAAAATTAATGGACAAGGTACGGCAAATATTGTAAATGCTTGCCTTGAAAATAAAATTGAAAAATTGTGTTATGTTTCTTCCACTGCAGCTGTCGGAAAAGAATTTCTGGAAGGAAAAGATTATGTGGTAGAAACAAATAAATGGACACAATCACCAAAGACAAGTGCCTATGCTATCTCTAAATATACCGCTGAAAAAGAAGTTTGGCGTGGTATCGAAGAAGGATTAAATGCTGTGATTATTAATCCGAGTGTAATTTTTGGTCCTGGAAACTGGAACGAAAGTTCTCTAACAATCTTTAGAACCTTATCTGGAGGACTTAAATTCTATACAAAAGGCGCAAATGCTTTTGTTGATGTAAGAGATGTTGTAAATTCAATGATTAACTTAACCGAATCTTCAATTTCTGCTCAACGTTTTTTATGTACAGGAACAAATATTACTTTCAAGGATTTATTTACTTTAATTGCTAAGGAATTAAATACTAAAGCACCTTATATATATGCTAATAGTTTTTTATGTGAAATTGCTTGGAGATTAAGTTCATTAATCGCTGTTTTTAAAGGAAAGGCAACACTCACAAAAGAATCAGTTCAAAGCTCTCAGGGAATAACAATTTATGATAGTTCAAAACTCCTAAAAGAATTAAATTTTGAGTTCAAAAATTTAAAAGAAACGATAAAATATACTATTAAAAACAAAATTAATTAGTCCAACAATCTAATAATCTAACAATCCATTAATCCAATAATTCAACAATCTGTAATCTGCCAATCTGTAATCTGTAATTAAAAATGAAAGACATCTCCTTATATTTTACCCCAAGAGAAAAACAAAATACTCAAATTTCTGAATCAATTTCTGAAAAAATCATTTCGCACACGGAAAACTATTTTCCAGATTTATCTAAAAATAACATTGCTATAATTTCTTGCGAAGAATACAGAAAAGACAATCAAGAAAATGAAACAAAGTTTGATTCCGACGATTTTTTAACTGAATTAGAAAAATTACATTTTGGCGACTCATGGAATTTTGATATCTATGATTTAGGAATAATTAAACCTGGAAATGAAATTAAAGACACCTATTTTGCTTTAAATCAGGTTGTAACAGAATTGATTAAGCAAAACATTCTTCCAATAATTGTTGGAGGTTCACAAGATTTGACCTTTTCAATATATCAAGCATATCAAAACTTGGAACAAATGGTTAATTTAACGACCATTGATTCTAAATTTGATTTGGGTTCTCCAGATAAGCCAGTTTCCTCAAATGGATACATTAGTCAAATTTTAATGCACCGTCCATGCTATTTGTTTAACGTTTCAACTATTGGAATACAAGCACCTTATGTGAAAAAATCTGAATTAGATTTATACGAGAAACTGTATTTTGATGTTTGTAGGCTAGGTGAATTTAATACTGATTTTAAAGTTGCTGAACCATTATTAAGAAATACAGATTTATTGAGTTTAGATGTAAATTCAATTCGCAATTCTGATTTTAAATCGGATTATAATACTCCAAATGGATTTTATGCTGAACAAATTTGTCAAATTTCAAAATATGCCGGTATAAGTGATAAGTTAACTGTTTTTGGGATTTTTAACCTACCTCAAAATGATTTAATCGAAACAAATAATCAACTTATTGCAGAAATAATTTGGTATTTTATGGATGGATTTTCTCAGAGAAAAGGAGATTTCCCTTTAGGTTCTAAGAAAGATTATACAAAATTCACCGTAAATTTAGAAAGTGAAGAAATCATTTTTTATAAAAGTCCAAAATCTGACCGCTGGTGGATGGAAGTTCCATATCCTAAAAAAAGCGAATCAAAATACGAAAGACATCACCTAGTTCCATGTAATTATGAAGATTATCAAGCTGCAATGAAAAACGAAATGCCAAACCTCTGGTGGAAAACGTTTCAAAAGTTACTTTGACTAAAAACTTTAATCGTTTCAAAACAAAAACTCTTATAATCTAAATATTAAACTTTGTGCACTTTGCTAAAAACTTTGCATCTTTGCGTTTAGACCCAATCAAGTTTTCAAAAAAAAATTAACAATTATTAGGTTCTATTAGAATTATTTGTATCTTAGCGCCTAATTGTAGAGGGTAAATAGCCCTTTGCTTTACTTAACTATGTGTAAACCAATACAGTTTATGAAAAAAAGTATATTTACTATTTCAGCTTTTTTCGCTCTAGCGACAAGTGCTGTTTATGCTCAACAAGAAAAATTATTGACGCATTTTATTTACGACAAAATGTCTATTAATCCTGGAGCAACTGGCTTAGAATCAGGTATTGCTGCAACAATGGTATATAGAAATCAATGGGACAAGGTAAATGGAGCTCCAAACTCTTTTCTTTTAAATATTGAATCTCCTTTAGAACCAGTTTTTTTTCCTGGTGCAGTTGGTGTATCTTTTTATCATGATGCAATTGGTGAAATGAGACAAAATAACTTAATTTTAAATTACAGTTTCCCTTTACGTTTTCAAAATGTTGGAACTTTAGGGATTGGTTTAGGTATAGGGCTAGTAAATGTGGGCTTTGATCCAGCTTGGATACCACCTGTTACCTTAGTTGATCCATTATTGCCAACAGCAAAAAGTGGTTCAAGTTTAGATATGAACTTTGGCTTACATTGGAAAGCAGACAAAGGATATTATATTGGAATTTCAAGTACTCACTTGTCTCAAGCTGACATTATAGCAGTAAATTATACAAATGCACGTCATTACTTCTTAATTGGAGGGTATACTTTCGCTGATGTTTTCGGTGCAGGTAGAACTCTTGATGCGCAATTGTTAACAAGAACGGATATGGTTAAATATTCTGCTGAAGTTAATGTTAGATACTTACACACTTTAAATGAGACTAGAGGCACTCAGGTTTACGCTGGTGTTACTGGAAGAGTTAGTGATGGAATTGGTTTTATGTTAGGTTACAAACCAAGTGCTGGTTTTACTGTTGGTTATTCTTATGATTTAACAATGAATAAATTGTCTAACATTTCAAAAGGTTCTCATGAATTTGTATTGAAATATGTGAAACAAATACCACCACCACCAGTACAAAAAGCTAAACACCCGAGATGGTTATAAAACTTTTTATTTTAAAAAGTGTAACCATTTCATATAAAACTCCGTTATATCAAAAAATTGATCCTGTAGAATGTTAAAATTGGTATTCGGAAAGTTAAATAAATTAGGTAGAATGAAAAAACTATTGTTTGTAGGTCTTATTGGTTTAATGATTGCATCTTGTCAATCTAGATCAGGTTCGCTAACCGGAGTGTTAGGAAGACCAATTTATCAACAAGAAATCCCTTTAGGTATGGTGTATATTCCGTCAGGATCATATGCTATGGGGGAAAATGATCAAGATGTACCTTTCTTGCATCAAACTCGTTCAAAAACAGTTTCTGTTCAAGCGTTCTATATGGACCAAACAGAAATTACGAATAACGAGTATCGTCAGTTTGTACACTGGGTAAGAGATTCAATCGCAAGAGAGAAAATCTTTACTGGTTTAGCTGAAGATCCTGATGCGGCAGAATACATTAACTATCAAGATCACTATTTTGACGAAGGTCAATTAGCTTTCGTTGATTTTGATGAATCTGATCGTGCTGGTAACAGAAATCTTTTCAGTTTAAATTGGGATAGAGAAATTAATTATGAGGATCAAGATAATGAGGAAATTATGCCTTTATTGTCTGACATGTATTATTCTCAACCTGAAAGATTTTATAAAAAGAGAGAAATTGATTCTAGAAAATTGATGTTTAAATACTATTGGATTGATTTGCGTGAAGCTGCAAGAAGAGGTAGAATTGACATCGTTCCGAACGGTTATGATAATCAAGGAAATTTAATTGCTAATAATCACAGACAGTTAAATACTCCTGATAATCCTTTTACTGAAGAACCAAATGGTCAAGATTTAGACTTAGGTAAATTCAACAAAAAAGGTCAAAACAATGCAATACGTGGTCATGAAAATAGACAGCGTTTTATCATTGATGAAGAAATAAATGTTTATCCTGATACTTTATGTTGGGTGCGTGACTTTACTTATTCATTCCATGATCCAATGACAAATATGTATTTTTGGCATCCAGGATATGATAATTATCCAGTTGTTGGTGTGTCTTGGGTACAAGCAAAAGCTTTCTCTATTTGGAGAACACAATTGTTAAATTCATGGTTACAAGCAATGGGAGATTTATATGTAAATGATTTCCGTTTGCCGACTGAAGCTGAATGGGAAAGAGCTGCACGTGGAGATTTAGCTCAATCTGCTTATCCATGGGGTGGTCCTTACATCAGAAATGAAGCTGGTTGTTTCCTTGGGAATTTTAAACCAATGAGAGGAAGATACTTTGAAGATGGAGGTTTCCATACTGTAAAAGCTTACTCTTATAATCCAAATGGTTGGGGATTATATTGTATGTCTGGAAACGTTGCTGAGTGGTGTGAAACTGCTTACGATGAATCAATGTATGAGTTCTCACATGACTTAAATACAGATTACCGCTACGATGCAATGGATTGGGATCCACCATCAATGAAACGTAAAATATTACGTGGAGGTTCTTGGAAAGATATAGGATACTATTTGCAAACATCAACTCGTAACTTCGAATATCAAGATACTGCAAAATCTTACATCGGTTACAGAAACGTTATGACGCACATCGGAAGAGGTGGAAAAGATATCACAAAAGAAGGAAGTGAAGAAAGCCAAAGCGATATTCAATTAAGATAATTTATTTTTTGACATATTTATTTAATGGGCTTAAAATTTTAAGCCCATTTTAAAGACAATGCTTGATACGTTAAGCAGATTAAACAAAAACAAAACAATTAGTAGAATTACAAACTTTTAAAAACAAAAACTATGAAAATCGGAGGAAAAGCGTGGAAAAATTTTATGGCAAAACTTTATGGCCTTGGTGCTGCTGTCGTAATTATTGGAGCATTATTTAAAATCATGCACTGGCCATTTTCAGGTCCATTGTTGACTGTAGGTTTATTAACAGAGGCGGTAATCTTTATCTTCTCAGCATTCGAACCTTTACATGATGAGCCAAACTGGGAATTAGTTTATCCAGAGTTAGGATTAGGTCATAATGATGATTTAGATCACGATGCGATTGCAACTTCTAGTAGAGGTGGTAAAGGTGGAAGTGGTGTTACTGAACATTTAGATAAAATGTTAGAAGAAGCAAAAATTGATGGAGCTTTAATTGAAAGATTAGGTGACGGAATGCGTGCTTTGGGAGAAAATGCTGCTCAATTAAAAGGAGTTACAACTGCTGCCGCAGCTACTGATTCTTATGTAACAAGTTTACAAGCTGCTTCTGATAAAGTTTCTGCTTTGTCTGAATCATATGAAAGAGCATCTGTGTCAATTTCTGGAATGACTTCTTCTGCTGCTGAAGGTGAATCTTTTGGTGAGCAAATGCAAAAAGTTTCTAAAAACTTATCTGCACTTAATAATGTATATGAATTGCAATTGAAAGGTTCTTCTGCTCATTTAGAAGCAACTGAGAAATTCCAAGGACAAGTTACTGAAATGATGCAAAATCTTTCTGATTCTGCTGCTGATACGAAACTTTACAAAGAAAATATGGCGATGTTGTCTAAAAACCTTTCTGATTTGAACGGTGTTTATGGTAACATGTTAAAAGCTATGACAATTTCTAGAGATTAAAATTCCTTGATTGAAATTTTTTAAAAAATTTATTTTTAAACCAGAAAAAATTATTAAATCATGAGTGGAGGAAAAGAAACCCCTAGACAGAAGATGATCGGTATGATGTACTTAGTACTTACCGCACTTCTAGCTTTGAATGTATCTAAGTCAATCTTGGATGCTTTCGTAGCAATTGAAGAAAATACACAAAAATCAAATATCGCACATCATGACAGAGGTCAAGGTTTTAAAGATGCTCTTAAAGAAGAGTTAACTTCTACTAAACCTGATGCTGAAAATGCTGCTAAAATTGAAAAAATCAAATTTTGGCAAAAAAAGATGAACGATATCGATGCTGAAACGGCTAAATTAATTGAATCCATTGATAATATCAAATTAGATATTATGAAAAAAAGTGGTGAAGATGTTTCATATTCCCCTTCAAATAATGGTGTTGAGGAGAAAATCATTTGGTCAGCTTATGACAAAAAGAATTTGCCTTTATTACCTATTCGTATGAATTTGATGGCTGTTCAAGCAAAAGATCAATATGATATTCCAATGCACGAAATCGTTGGTGATGAGATCAAAGCTCCTAAAGGAGTTGGTCTTAAACTTTGGGACGATTTTAATGCTTACCGTGGAAAATTAGTTGAAATGGTTGGATCTTACAAAATTGGTGGTAAAACGTTTACTATTAAACCAAAAGCTGTAAATGAATACAAAGACAACAAAGATTTAAGTAAAATCGTTGAGAAAATGGTTAAAACAAGTAATTGTAATCACCAAGAAGACGAAGAAATCTTAAAGCAATTGTACATTGAGTTAACTAAACCATTACTTAACAGAATGGGTGAGGAAGAAGGTGTACATTGGATTGGTAAAACATTTGACCATTCACCTTTAGTTGCTGCTGTGGCTTCATTGTCATCTATGCAACAAGATATTTTAGCTGCTCGTGCTTCTGCATTGGCTCACATTAAAGGTAAAATTTCTACTGGGGAATACAGTTTCAATAAAGTAACTGCTTTAGCTTACGGTCCTGCAATTTCTAATGCAAATGAAGAAGTTGAGATTAAAGTTATGATGGCTGCTTTTGATTCAGATAACCAACCAATTGTTACTTATAATGGTGCAAAAGTATCTGAAGTTCAAGACGGATATGGTCTTGTTAAAACAAAGACTTCAGGTGGTGCAGAAATGGTGTTGAAAGGTACAGTTTCTATCAAAAAGAAATCTGGAGATATGAAAACTGAAAACTGGGAGCATACTATTAAAATTATGAAACCAGAAGGTACAGTTTCTTTGCCAGAAATGTTAGTTCTTTATAGAGGTTATAAAAACATCATTGAAGGTGTAGCTTCTGGATATCCAGAAACAAAATTATCAGGTACAAATGTAACTTTATCTAAAGTAGGTAAACAATATGTTGGAACTCCTGGTGCTGGTAAGACTGCAAATATTTCTATTTCTGGTTTCAACCCTGTTTCTAAGAAAACTGTAAGCTTAGGTACTTATGTATTTGATGTTAAGCCAATGCCAAGAGCTGAGTTGTTCTGGGGGAATGCAGCTGACGGAGATAGAGTAACTAATAAAGCAGCTAAAAAATTAAGAGTGGCATTTGGGGATGGTATTCCTTTAAAAGCTACTTTCCAATGTGAGAAATGGTTCTTAACTATTTCAGGAATTAATAAGACTTTCCAAGGTCAAGGGGAGGCATTAACTGATGAAGCTTTAAAGTTTTTAGGTGCTGCTAAACCAGGTTCTTTGGCAAGTTTCTCTTCTACTTATAGAGGTCCAGGTGTTGCTGGAAAACCAAATTCTGCAACATTTAAATTATAAAAAATATTAAAGCATCTTGATTTTCAAGATGCTTTATTAAGCGTGTAGAGTACTGTTTGAAATATATGATCCGATTTATTTCTAACAATTAAAAATTAAATTATGAAAAAGATTTTTGTTAGTTCTGTATTAGTTTTATCTGCAACTTTTGGTTTCAATCAAGAAATCAATGGTGGGCCGATAAATGTACCATCAGAAAATATTATTGATGGGGTTTATATTAAAGAACACGTTCCTACCAAAAGATTAATTCCTTACGAACACGTTCGTGAAGCGGATGTTATTTGGAGTAAAAGAGTTTGGAGAAGAATCGATTTGAGAGAAAAGATAAATCATCCTCTTTATTTTCCATTTGACGAATATTTGAATGAAAATAAACCAGACGAAACTTGGGTACGTAATTCAACACGTTGGAGTTTATGGACTGTAATTAAGCATCATGTTATGAATAATGACTTGACAGTTTTTTCAGTTTTCAATCCAATGGATATTGTGAAACAAGGTTCACCTGATGGAGATTTATTCAAATATCCAATTAAAGCCGAAACTGGAAAAAATTATTTCACAGATTCAATCTACAAAGGATTGGTTGATGAAAGAATTTCTATGGTTACAGGAGGTGGAATTAGAGCTGTATTAAACAGTGAAGGTTTGGATTCAACTTATTTAGATTTAAACACAATGACGGAAGTTACAGTTACTGAAACTTATACTGAAAAATCATGGGTTGTTTCTAAAGACATTGTAGCTTATGATTTGAAAGAAGATTGGTTCTTTGATAAAGAAAGATCAGTATTAGATGTTCGTATTTTAGGCATTTGTCCTGTAATTTATGAATCAACAAAAGAAGGTGGTAAATATGAACAAATGTTTTGGTTATATTTCCCTCACTGTAGATTTGTATTTAACAATTACTTTTCATATAACACTAAAAATGATGCTCAATGGGTAAGTTTTGATGATGTTTTTTGGAAAAGACAATTCTCAAGTTACATTTACCGTGAAAGTAATGTATTTGAGCGTAAAATTGATTCTTACAGAACTGGAGTTGATGCTTTAAGGGAATCAGAAAAAATTACTGAAGATATTAGAAATATTGAACACGATGTTTGGCATTTCTAAATTTTAAAATATTTTTTTTAAAACCGTTTCATTTTTTGGAACGGTTTTTTTTTGTTCATGAATTTTATGTTTGTATTAAATTGAGTTTTGTAACTTTTGATTAAATAAACGTTTATTTATTAAATCTTTTTTTAAGGTTCATCTGAAATTTTAAGTTTGGTCTAATTCAAAATTTAGTTTAATGAATGGTTTTATTCTTTTATTTTTTTTATATTTTTCTCTTTTCATTTATGGACAGAATGGTGGACCTCCAAATGTTAGTGGAGATTCCAATTTGCTTATAATCGATAGTCCATATTTAAAGGAACATATTCTCACCAAAAGATTAATTCCTTATGAGCATGTCCGTGAAGCGGATGTTATTTGGAGTAAAAGAGTATGGCGAAGAATTGATTTAAGGGAAAAGATTAACCATCCTCTTTATTATCCTTTTGATGAATATATAAATGAAAATAAACCAGGTGAAATATGGAAATTAAATAATTCTCATTGGAGTTTATGGACAGTAATTAAATATCAATTATTGTTTGGTAATCTTACTCTTTTTTCTGTTTATAATCCGATGGATATCGTAAAACAAGGTTCTCCTGATGGAGATTTATTCAAATATCCAATTAAAGCTGAAACAGGAAAGAATTATTTTATCGATTCAATTTACAAAAATTTAGTTGATGAAAGGATTTCTATGGTAACTGGGGGTGGAATTAGAGCTGTATTAAATAGTGAAGGTGTGGATTCAACCTATATAGATTTGAACTCTATGACTGAGGTGACAGTTACTGAAACTTTTTCTGAAAAATCTTGGATTTTATCTAAAGATATTGTTGCTTACGATTTAAAGGAAGATTGGTTTTTTGATAAAGAAAGATCTGTGTTAGATGTTCGTATTTTAGGAATTTGTCCTGTAATTTATGAATTTACTAAAGAAGGTGGAAAGTATGTGCAGTTATTTTGGTTGTATTTTCCACATTGTAGATTTGTGTTTAATAATTACTTTACCTATAATACTAAAAATGATGCGCAATGGGTAAGTTTTGATGATCTTTTTTGGAAAAGACAATTCTCTAGTTACATTTATCGTGAAAGCAATGTATATGAGCGTAAAATTGACTCTTTTAGAACAGGAGTTGATGCTTTGAGAGAATCAGAAAAAATAAATGAAGATATTAGAATTATTGAGCACGATGTATGGCATTTCTAAATGTTTCCTATAAAAAAAGCTGTTTAAATTTCTCTAAACAGCTTTCTTATGATTTCAATTTGTAATTATTTAATCAATTGAACTCTTTCTATTTTTTCAAAATTTTCTCCTTTTAAAACGATTGAATAAAGTCCATCAGCTAAATCCGATAAATTGATTGAGTGATCAATAGTTAATTCTTGCATACCTACTAAACGACCTAATTCATCCCGAATTTCAATTGTTTTTATATTATTTAATAATTCCCCTTTAATGGTAATAGTTGAATTCGTAGGATTAGGATAAATTGTGAAATCTGCAGTTGTTGTTTCTTCTAAATCAACACAATTTAAAACATTTTGATTGTCAGAGGCTGTTCCCTGGCATCCATTATCATCTATTAGTGTGTAATCAATAATGTTTACTCCTAAGAATGCAAAGAATGGATCAAATGTGGAAGTTACTGTCCCATTTACACTATAATTTCCTCCTGCAGGTAAACCATTGGTCAATGCAAAGGCATTTGCTGTATTACATACATCCGTAAATGGTGTTAAAGTGACAACTGGATTTAAATTTTCAGTTACCGTTATTACATTTGAAGTGGCGCTGCATCCATTTTGTAAAACTGTAACAGAGAATGTTCCAGAATTATTTACAATAATTGTTGGTACTACTTCACCTGACGACCATGTTATTCCAGATGTTGTTAATGATGTTAATTGCACACTTCCTCCTTCACAGAATGTTGTTGAACCTGTTACAGAAATCAATGGTGTAATTGGTGTTTGATTAACAGTGATTAAAATTGGTGCAGAAGTTGCACTGCAACCTAAAGTTGTTTCGGTAACACTAAATGAGCCAGAATTTGAAACTGATATTGATTGATTATTTGACCCCGTTGTCCAATTATTGTTACTTAAGGCTGAAGAAGTTAAAATCACTGAACTTCCAGAACAAATAGTAGTTGGTCCACTCGCTGAAATTACAGGAGTTGCTGGAATTGGATTTACTGTTATTACTTCTGCTAAAGAAGTAGCAAGACATCCACCAACATTTACTGTCACATCATAATTTCCAGATGCTGACACAGTGATTGCTTGCGTAGTTGCTCCTGTTGACCATGTGTTATTTGTAGCAGATGATGAAGTTAAGACTACATTTCCTCCTTGACAGAAAGTTGTAACATTACTCGCTGTTATTATTGGAGTTGGTGTAGGGATTGAATTTACATTGATTATAATATCAGTCGAACTTGCTGAGCAGAATCCATTAGAAACAGTAACATTGTATGTTCCTGAATTTGAAACTGTAATGAAATCAGTTGTTTCACCAGTTGACCAAGTATTATTTCCAATTGACGATGAAGTTAAAACTACATTGTCACCAATGCAAAAGTCAGTAGGACCATTTGCGGTAATAGTTGGCGTTGAAGGAATCGGATTAACAGTTACAATTTCATCTAAAGAAATTAATGAAGAACATCCATTTGTTAAAACAGAAACAGAAATAACATCAGATGTCAAAACTGTAATTGATTGCGTTGTTTCTCCAGTTGACCAAACATTATCTATAGCTGAAGATGAAGTTAAGACAACGGAACCGCCATCACAAAATGTGGTTGTTCCACTTGCAGTTATTGTTGGTGTCGCTGGAACTGGATTAACAACTACAATTTCGTCTGTTGAAATTTCAGAGCAAAGTCCATCTGTTACGGTTACATTGTAATTTCCACTTGCTGTAACAGAGATTGATTGCGTTGTTTCACCTGTTGACCATAGATTATTTACGGCAGAAGAAGATGTCAAAATAACCGATCCGCCATCACAAAAAGTTGTAATTCCACTTGCACTAATTGTTGGTACAGCTGGTGCCACATTTTGATTTATGGTAAAATTCAATGTGTTTGATGTACATCCGTTATCAAAAGTTACATCGTAATTTCCTCCCGATAAAGCACCAATTGTGAAAGGAAGTGTGATTCCTGTATTTGTATTTGAAATAGGACCATTAAGGATTAAATCTCCAGTCATTGTTCCAATTATTTCAACAGAACCATCATTTAAACCACATTGACTTGCATCAGAAAGTAAACCTAAAGAAATCGTTTCAACTGGATTTACGGTAACAATTTCTGGTAAGGATGTTGCAGTACACAAAAAGTTTGATTCAGTTACAGTGTAAGTTCCGCCTGAAATCACAGTGATTGAAGCTGTTGTTTCGCCAGTTGACCAAAGATTAGTTGTTGGAGAAGAAGAAGTTAATGTCACACTTCCGCCAGCACAAAATGTTGTTGTTCCACTTGCTGTAATAGTTGGAACCGCTGGTTGAGGAACAACTGTAATGTTTTCAACTGCTGCTGAAGATGAGCAACCTGCAACATTTAAAACTAATGTAACAGTTGTTGATGCAGAAGCTGTAAATGTAATAATGTTTGTTGTTTCGCCAGTTGACCACAAGTTATCTGTTGGGGAAGATGATTCAAGTACAACTGAACCTGTTCCACAGAAAGAAGTTCCACCACCCAAAATAATTGTTGGTTGAGCTGGTGCTCCCGGATCTGCAAGAGAAACGCTTTCAGTGTTTGAAGCACATCCATTTGCAGTGAAAGTGAAGTTATAAGTTCCACTTCCTAAACCGTTTGCTGTGAAAGGTAAAGTTACTCCTAGATTAGAACCAGAAGTAGTTCCTGTCCAAGATAAATCTCCTGTCCCAGTTCCCGTTATTTCTGCAGAACCTGTTGAAGATCCGCATGAAATTGGATTAGTTAAATTTGCACTTGCAATTACTGGTACAGGATTGATTGTTACTACTTCACTTACTGCAGCAGAGTTACAAGCTCCTGAAGATACCATTACTGAATATGTTCCAGCAGTTGAAACTGTAATTGATTGTGTCGTTTCACCAGTTGACCAAACATTATCTACTAATGAAGATGAAGTTAAAACAACATTTCCACCAGAACAAAAACTTAAAGGTCCAGAAGCTGAAATTGTTGGTGTTACAACTCCTGGGTCTGAAAGCGAAACAGTTAAAGTATTAGATGTACATGAATTTGCATCAAGTAGTGTGAGGTCATACGTTCCAGCTGCGAAATTTATTACATTTACCGGAAGAATAACAGAAATAGTTCCAGAACTAGTTCCAGTCCAAGATAAGAAGCCTGAACCAGTTCCTAAAACTGTAATTTCACCATTTGTACTTCCACAAACTGGAGGTTGTAACAAAAATCCTTGTGAAATCGCTACTGGAGTAGGATCATTTAAAGTTATTGAAATTGTATTAGAAATACACCCATCATTGAAAGTGAAATCATATGTTCCAGCTGAGAATCCTATGATATTATTAGGTAAAGTGACAGCTAAAACTGAACCAGTTGATGTTCCAGTCCAAGAAATATCTCCAGTACCAGAACCGTTTATTTCAATTTCACCATCAGAGCCCAAACAATTAAACGGATTTAATACTGCTCCTTGAGAAATCGTTCCACCAATTGGATCAGTTATCGTTACAGATAATGTGTTTGAAATACATCCATCATTGAATGTGAAATCGTATGTTCCTGCAGAGAATCCTGAGATATTATTTGGTAAAGGTACACCTAGAACTGAACCAGTTGTTGTTCCAGTCCAAGAAATATCTCCCGTTCCAGTTCCTGAGATTTCAATTTCACCATCAGAACCTAAACAAGAAGTTGGACTAAGCGTTGTTCCTTGTGAAATTATTATTCCAGTCGGATCAATTAACGTAACAGTAACAGTATTTGATGTACAACCATCATTGAAAGTGAAATCATAAGTTCCAGCTGTAAAAGTTGAAGTTGTGAATGGTAAAGTAACAGCTAAATCAGTTCCCGTCATTGTACCAGTATAAGATAAATCTCCCGTTCCAGTTCCAGTAATTTCAATTGAACCATCGCTAGCTAGGCAAGTTGTTGGATTTGAAGTTGAACCTTGTGAAATAACTGAACTTGGGTTATTCAAAGTTACATTTATTGTATTTGAAATACATCCGTCATTAAAAGTGAAATCATAGGTTCCTGCTGAGAAAATTGAACTGCTAAATGGTAAAGTAACACCAAAATCAGTTCCAGACATTGTTCCTGTGTAAGATAAATCTCCTGTACCTGTTCCCGTAATTTCAATCGAACCATCACTTCCTAAACAAACCGTAGGATTTGATGTTGTTCCTTGTGAAATTGTACTCCCTGCGGGATCAGTAAAAGTGATTGAAATTGTATTTGAAGGGCAGCCATCATTAAAAGTAAAATCATACGTTCCCGCAGAAAAACCAGAAAAAGTTGCATTTAAACTAGTTGCCAAGATATTTCCAGAACTTGTGCCTGTCCAAGACAAATCACCCGTACCAAATCCGATATCCAAAATTTCTGTTGAGCCATCCGAATTACCACAAGTACTTGGCTCAGAAAGAGTTCCAGCTGAAATTGTTGTAGGAATGATTACAGTAATAACTTCATTTACAGATGTGTTTGTACAAGTTCCACTAGTTACAGCAACAGTATAATTACCTCCAGCAGAAACAGTAATAGTTTGTGTAGTTTCACCAGTTGACCAAAGATTGTTTATGGCAGAAGATGATGTTAAATTAACACTTCCTCCAAGACAAAATGTTGTTAGGCCGCTGGCAGTAATTATTGGCAAAGCAGGCATTGCATCAACTGTAATTATTTCACTTACTGAACCTGAATTACATCCAGCAGTTGAAACGAAAACTGAGTAAGTATTTGAGGTTGATACAACAATTGATTGAGTTGTTTCTCCTGTTGACCAAACGTTATCATTTGCGGAAGAAGATGTTAAAGTGATTGAACCGCCACAAAAAGTAGTTGGGCCACTTGGAGTAATTGTTGGGGTTGCTGGTGCTCCTGGATCTGATAAACTTACAGAAATTGTATTTGAGTTACAACCATTGTTGAAAGTAAAATTATATGTTCCTGCGGAGAATCCTAAAATATTATTTGGTAAATTAACACCTAAAACAGAACCAGAAGTAGTTCCTGTCCAAGAAATATCTCCAGTTCCTATTCCTGATATTTCAATTTCACCATCACTGGCAGCACAAATTGTTGGATTAAGAATTGTTCCTTGAGCTATAGCGATTCCAATAGGATCTGTTAAAGTGACAGAAATCGTATTTGATGTACAACCGTTGTTGAATGTGAAATCGTATGTTCCAGCTGTTAATCCTGAAGTTGCAAAAGGTAAGGTGATTCCAAGATTTGATCCAGACATCGTTCCTATGTAGGATAAATCTCCAGTTCCTGTTCCAGTTATCTCAATGGAACCATCTGTTCCTAAACAAACTGTAGGATTTGAAGTTGTTCCTTGCGTAATTGCTATTCCACTTGGATCAGTTAAAGTGACTGAAATAGTATTTGAAGCACAACCATCATTGAACGTGAAATCATATGTTCCTGCAGTGAAAGTTGTAGTGGTGAATGGCAAAGTTACAGCTAAATCAGTCCCAGACATTGTTCCTGTGTATGATAAATCTCCAGTACCAGTTCCAGTAATTTCAATTGAACCATCGCTTCCTAAACAAGTTGTAGGATTTGAAGTTGTTCCTTGAGCTATTGCAATGCCACTTGGATCAGTTAAAGTAACAGAAACGGTATTTGAAGCACAGCCATCGTTGAACGTGAAATCATAGGTTCCAGCAGTGAAAGTTGAAATTGTGAATGGTAAATTAATTCCGGCAAGTGTTCCAGTCATTGTACCTGTGTAAGATAAATCTCCAGTACCAGTTCCAGTAATTTCAATTGAACCATCGCTTCCTAAACAAGTTGTAGGATTAGAAGTTGTCCCTTGAGCAATTGCAATTCCAACCGGGTCAATTAAAGTAACAGAAATTGTATTTGAAGCACAACCATCGTTGAAAGTAAAATCATACGTTCCAGCTGAGAAGCCAGTAATGTTGTTTGGTAAAGTTACAGCCGAGACAGAACCTATTGATGTTCCAATCCAAGAAATATCACCCGTTCCTGTTCCTGTAATTTCAATTGAACCATCACTTGCTAAACAAGCTGTAGGATTTGAAGCGGTTCCTTGAGCAATTGCAATTCCACTTGGATCAGCTAAAGTAACAGAAATCGTATTTGAAGCACAGCCATCGTTGAAGGTGAAATCATAGGTTCCTGCAGTGAAAGTAGAAATTGTGAATGGCAAAGTAATTCCTAAAAGTGTTCCAAACATTGGTCCTGTATAAGATAAATCTCCAGTGCCAGTTCCAGTAATTTCAATTGAACCATCAGTTCCTAAACAAGTTGTAGGATTTGAAGTTGTTCCTTGAGCAATTACAATTCCAATTGGGTCAACTAAAGTGACAGAAATTGTATTTGAAGCACAACCATCGTTGAAAGTGAAATCATACGTTCCAGCACTAAATCCAGTAATATTACTTGGTAAATTAGCAGCTAAAACAGAACCTGTTGATGTTCCAGTCCAAGTTATATCTCCAGTTCCAGTTCCTGTAATTTCAATTGAACCGTCACTTCCTAAACAAGCTGTTGGATTTGAAGTAGTTCCTTGAGCAATTACAACTGCACTTGGATCAGTTAATGTGACAGAAATCGTATTTGATGTACAACCGTTGTTGAATGTGAAATCATAGGTTCCAGCAGTGAAAGTTGAAGTTGTGAACGGTAAAGTTATTCCAAGATTTGAACCACTCGCAGTTCCTGTATAAGATAAATCTCCTGTTCCTGTTCCAGTAATTTGGATTGAACCATCCGTTCCTAAACAAGTTGTTGGTTTTGAAGTAGTTCCTTGAGCAATTACAACTGCACTTGGATCAGTTAATGTGACTGAAATTGTATTTGATGTACAACCATTGTTGAATGTGAAATCATAGGTTCCAGCATTGAAAGTTGAAGTTGTGAACGGTAAAGTTACAGCTAAATCTGTCCCAGACATTGTACCAATATAAGTTAAATCTCCCGTTCCAGTTCCTGTAATTTCAATCGAACCATCACTTCCTAAACAAGTTGTTGGGTTTGAAGTAGTTCCTTGAGCAATTACAACTGCACTTGGATCAGTTAATGTAACAGAAATCGTATTAGAAGTACAGCCATTATTAAATGTGAAATCGTATGTTCCAGCAGTGAAAGTTGAACTTGTGAATGGCAAAGTTATTTCAAGATTTGAACCACTCGCAGTTCCTGTATAAGATAAATCTCCTGTTCCAGTTCCTGTAATTTCAATTGAACCATCCGTTCCTAAACAAGTTGTAGGATTTGAAGTTGTACCTTGTGCAATTACTGTTGAATTTACAGTCAAAGTTGCTGGTGAAGAAACTGCGTTACCGCAAGAATTAGTTACGTGACATTCGTACAAGTAATTATTCATTGAAGCCGAAGCTCCAGTAATACTTAAAGTACCAGTTGACGTTCCAGAATATACCCCAGTATTGGACAAGCTTACAAATCCTGAACCACTATCTTCAAACCATTGAAAATTAAGTGTAGCATCACCATTGGCTGTAGAATTAAAACTTACATTGTCACTTGCACATATTGTGGCATCAGCTGGATTACCTGTAATACTAGGAGCAATGCAAGTTGTGGTAATTAGGACACCATAATCTTCTCGATCTCCGATAAATGTGTTAGCTAAACAAAAGCGTTCATTATTAGTAAAAGCTGTTGTTTCTCCCATTATTCTCATAACTAAGAGATTATCTTGAGTCGCAGTTAGGGGGATGATTACATTTCCTACAATTGTTGATGAAGTAGATGCAGCAGTTGAACCAGATAATACTAATTCTCCAGCATCAGCAATATCTCCATCATTGTTATAATCAATGTAGGCTTCCATCATTTCAGCACCTGATCCTCCAGTTGCGTTTATAGTTACAGATAAACTATAAGTTAATCCAGCTTCAACAATTGTATTACTTGTACATGTGAAATCTGTATTTGCTGCATTAACACTTGCTGACGTGCTATTATTTATAGTGTTAAAAATAACATTGCTGATTGTTTGACCAAAATTTCCAGTGTTATTAGTTGCTCTTGTACACAATGGAGTAGGAGCAGTACTTACAACCACATAATCATTTTTTGTTAGAGTTGTAGTTCCTATTGGAGTTGTTAAGGTTAGACTTACATCAAAAGTACCTGTATTAGCGAAGTTAATAGTTGGATTTTGACTTGTAGAAGTATAGGTATTTGTACCATTTGTTATGCTCCATAAAAAACTAGTACCGGTCCATGCAGTTTCTGACATGAAAGTATTAGGAGCGCAAGAACTCAAATCATAAAATATGATATCTTGACCTGTACCACATAAAATTGTTTTGGAAGCTTTAAAATCAACAACAGATGCAGCTACAGGTATTAAAGCCATATTGCCATTACTTTCTAGAAAAGAAGCTCTAGTTGTTGAAATGGCTGTTTGCATTCTTGATCGTTGATCTAAAGTAAGCATATTTTGACACGCATCAGAGGAATAATCCATGTAATTATTGATAAATAAACTTGAAGAGCTACCCCCATCACATGCGTTTGCAGCAATAACGCAATCACTACTACTTTGACGATGAGGAGGCGTATCAGCACAACAATCTCCTGAACCAGATCCACATGCGTTGCCAACAGGGCAAATACTACCATCTCCACCATCGCCTTCGAAGGTATGGTATAAGTTTAAAGAATGGCCTAATTCATGAATAAGAGTAGTACTTGTTGAATTTTTCATATTATTAACTAGCATTACGGCACCATCATTAGCTGTTCCGTGACTACTTGCAAAAAAAGCATAACCTTGAATTCCAGATCCACCATTGTTGTTGTCAATTTCTGAAATAAGCCAGATATTATAATATTCACTTTGATCCCAAACAATTTGTGATTTAAGTACAGCATCAGTTATGCCTGATCCAGTTGACCTTCTAACTCCAGATGACATATATGTTGCATTACCAGTCATATCAAAGCGATTGATTCCGTTTGTGCAATTTCCAGAAGGATCTCGAACGGCTAAGGCATATTCAATTTCAACATCTACGCCATTACCATCACCTAAAGTACCAGTAACTTTTCTTAGTCTTTGATTTAAAGTTAGTATTGCGTCTTTAATTTGTTGATCTGTAATAGCAGTCAATGCTGTGCCAGTTTCCATAACATGAACTACAACAGGTATTTTATACGACGCAACAGATTTATTGGGTACAAAGTTTTTAACCGCTAATTCAAATTGAAGTGTTTTTTGCAGATACTCTGGGTCATTTTCTAATTTTTCTTTATGCAATTCATCGAAACCACACTTTTTTGGCAAATTATCATTTGTATTTAGTAATATTTGCCCAAATGCATTGCTTGAGATACTAAGTAATAGTAAAAAAACTAGTTTCCTAAATTTAGTTATTTTTTTCATAGTTATTAGTTTTATGAATCAACTTTTGTTGTTTAAAATTTTGGTTGTGAAGATACTATTTATTTTTTTGAATTCTAATTTGAAAATTAGGTTTTTTTTATTCATGGCATTCTATCGAATATTAAGGCATAAAAAAAGGCTATTCATGGTAAAATGAATAGCCTTTCCTTGAAATTAATTACCTTTAATTGCTTTTCATCAAAACCCAAAGCCAAGGTTAAACTTCCAATACCAAGGCATGTTTAAAAATCCTCCGAACCATTCTTTTTCAGAAATGTTTAGTTTACCGTATGTAATTCCAGGTCGAAGACCCATTTCTGCTTGAAGATATAAACCAAATGGCCATCTACCGCCCTTTTTTCTAGAAGTTTGTTCACTACCATACATTGAAGATAAAACTCTAAAGCCCATTCTTCGTTTGCGAATATCTAAAACTTCAGCACTGCTTGCCCCGTCATTATAGACCGCATCACCCATATTTAAAACAGGAGCAAACAAAAATTCAATGTTTGTCATCAATACTTTGTTAGACCTGTAGGTAAATTTGCGCTTATTTGCACTTAACGCTCCGCCTTTAATCCCACTGTATTTGAATTTTGCTTTTGCAGACATCATTTCCCCTGTGTGAAGACCAAATCCTAAAATAACTGATTGATATGGAATCGCAAATTTATCTGGTAGTTCAATATCAAGTCTCGGATAATTTTTATGGGCAGTATCTGCTTTTGTCTTGTCAAACCACATGTGTGTCCCCATTTGAATCACAGATGCAGTAACACCACTAAATTTGCGCTCTTGAACAATGTAGTCGGTATAATATTTACGGAAAGTGGTAGTAACAACTGTACCATTTGTTTCTTTATCCAATTCCTCATATCCAACTTCTGGATATACATTTCGGTCTGTTGTTACATCTTTGAACAATATACCAAGTGAAATTTGTCCATTATGATAAGGTGTCTTTCCTCCATAAGCATTATTTTTAGCTCCATGTGCATAAGATACCCTCAAATCAAAAAGTTTAGGCGCTATAAATCGAGCTACCCCTTCATAGAAAACCTGCGATCCGAATGTCCCTGCATCAATGCCGGCACCTACACCTCCTCCTACAAACAAACGGTTCACGTTGTTGTATTTCTGTTTAATTTCAAGCTGAGGATCTGATGGACTTACATAATTCCAGCCATCTCCTGTCGGTTGGGCAAATGCTGTCATGACAGTACTGCACATCAATGGTAATAATATTTTTTTCATGATTTTTGGTTTTTAATTATTTATGTCAAGACAAAATTAACGGATTTGAATACTATTTTTTTACGTGTTTTACCTTAAATTTTCTAGGGTAAAACACGTAAAAAAATAGTTTACTCAACAACAATTTTTTGAGTATTCATTTTTGAATCATCAAAACCAACTTTAACAACACCATTTAAATCGACAAGATGTATATATAGATTTTCTATGTAAGCTTTCCCATTTAATTTTATGAGGGTATATTCCAGTGAATAGCAACGTACTTATATTATTACCTATACGTAGAAAAACGTCCAATAAAGACTGATTCCTATTTTCAAATGGAAGTATTGTATTTTGATCTGGATCTGGTTTTGAAAAAATTAAATCAACCATCCACATCTATCCCTAGTGCTTCAGAAAGATCATCAAAAACTATAGTTGCCGAAACGTATTCGTTTATGTTTAAGAGAAGATTCCAAAGACTAGTAGTTGAGCTAAAACCTTATGAATTTAAAACTATCCTAGTATGAAAAAAAAGATGAATGAATTTTTTTTAATTAAAGTTTTTCATGAAGAAAGATTTTTCAAAAATAAATAATTATATTAATAACATTTTTTATTAAATTAAAATAAAAAAAGGCTATCCGATATTTTCGAATAGCCTTTTAAAAGTGTTTTTTTATTGATTATTTCAAGAATTGTACTTTTTTAATTTCAGTAAAATCTGTTCCTTTAAGTACTAAAGTATAGATACCATTTGAATAATTTGACAAATCAATAGAAATTGAATTTGTATTTCCTTTGATATTCTGAACTAGTCTACCTAACTCATCTCTTAATTCGATTGAAGAAATTTCAACTAATTTATCTCCCTCAATTACAATTTTTGAATTTGTTGGGTTAGGATAAATTGAAAATAAAGATTTTGTATTTGATTCAATTCCAGCGCAATTATTAACCGTGATTGATTGTGTTGCAGATCCAGCGCAAGAATTTGCATCTGTAAAAATATAAACAATGTTGTTTGCACCAATTGTTGCAATTGCTGGATTAAATGTTGTAAAAACATTTCCATTAACAGTATAAAACCCGCCAGTTGGTAAACCACCAGTTAAAGCAAAAGATGCTGCAGTATTGCAAATAGCATTAAAAGAAGTTAAAGTAACTGCTGGCAAAGCTGGATCAGTTAATGTTGTTGTAATCGTATTTGAAGCAACACCATTGTTGAAAATAAAATTATAAGTTCCAGCTGTAAAATTACTTAAAGTTACAGGTAATGTAACATTTGTTTGATTTCCTGAACTTGTACCTGTCCAAGAAAGATTACCAGTTCCAGTTCCTAAAATTTCTATACTTCCATTAGTACCTGCACAAGTGGTAGGATTTGTAGTTGTTCCTTCAAAAATTTCTGGAGCAACAACATCAGGATTTGTAATACAAATATCAAAAGTTACATTTTGACCAGTAGTAGATGTATAAGTAAATACTCTTACAAAATAAGTTTCACCAACAGTTAATCCAGTTAATTGACTAATATCTGAATCGTTACAAACAAGAGCAGTTCCAAAAGTAGAACAAGTTCCAGCATAAACACTGTGATATAAGTCTGTTGTTGAACCAACTGCATTTGATAATGTTACAGTTTGATTAACATTTGTAGCGACAAAGCTGAACCAAACATCATCATCAGCAGTACCGAAACAATCGTTAGTTTGTGTTGAAGTAGTTGAACTTGTTAAATAAGCAGAAGTTTCAGAAGTACATACATTTGTTGTTGATGCTGTTATTGAAGTTGCAGCAACGCATTCGTCGTTAGAAGGAGCTGGAGGAGGAGTTTGAAGGCAAATATCTTGTGTTGTATAACCTTCAGTTGACCATGTATATAATCTAATCAAATAAGTAGCACCAATAGTTAATCCAGATAAAGTTCCACCACCATCATTATCTGTGCATAAAATTGAATTCATAGAAGCTCCACAAGCATCTGAAAAAACTTGCCAATAAATATCTGT